>NZ_JAJBJB010000149.1 GCF_021811845.1 Candidatus Cyrtobacter zanobii
TAACTTTAGAAGATTATCTAAAGATTACGAAATCACCACTTCTTCGGCTAAGGCTTTTATAGAATTGGCATTTACAAAAATTATGATGAAAAATTTCTCAAAAAGTTTTACGTGACTGGTTCTTAGAAGCTCAAAGAAATTGTTGTAATTGTTTAACACTGATAATGGCATGTGTGATTTGCTGGCAAGCAAAAGAAATAACCAGAGTATTGGAGCAGCATGAAGTGCCACCAGAATTAAACTTATCATTAATAGAACATATTAGCCCAATAGGTTGGGAAAACATCGTCTTATATGGTGAATACGTAATCAATAAAAATCTGATACAGACAAAAACTCGTTTTAGGGAAAATTAAATATGGAAATACATCATGTTACACCAAAAATTGACAATATCCCCATTAATAATCTTTTAAGGGAAAGTCCGAAAACAACAATTCCCATAGACTGGGGTCTCTATAGGTATAGCTAACCACCCTCCAGTATTATATTTATGGGAATGTTTTTTTAAGAAATCACAAAAATAACCCTCTGCAGACCCCTTGCTTCCACCTCTGCAGCCTTATACCACATTTTTACATGATTCTCCCTAATACCCTTTTGGTATTTGGAATGCATACTCACATTCGCTGAGCAAAAGTTACATGCTTACTTCACTAGGAGTAGAAGATTATAAAATAGCAATCAGCCAAGAAAATAGCATATTATATCTAAATAAAGGAGAGATTGCCTGTGGTAAAACTGATCAATTATCTGATTTAGGGAAATATAAGTGCTACAATAGCGTTGATGGTCGTGAATTAGGATATATCGAAGTCAACTCTGATTTTCATGTGGTAGAAAATTCTCTTCATGAGGCTGTATAAGCGGTGTTTAGGTGGATGATTCGCATAGATCATTTTAGTCATGATGTCAGATCAACCATTGGTCGTACTAGTTAACATTTAATCTTACACTACAGTTCAAATCATCTGTGCGAAAAATCATAAAGCTTTTCTATCTCTTGTAAAGAAAGTCCAGTGAATTCTGATACCTTTTTCTTATCAACTCCAAGAGACAGCATGTTCTTGGCTATTGCTAGCTTCTCTGCATGTCTGCCTTTTTCCATGCCCTCTTGCCTACCTTTTTCCATGCCTTTTTCCATACCCTCTTTCATCCCTTCTTCTCTCGCTTCGTCTTTGATATAAGCCTCCCTTGCTCTGGCATCTTTTGCTGTTTTCTCAGCACTTTCATAGGCAAGTAGCTCATCATTTGTCCAGTTATGGGCTTCTAATTCATGATAGGCCCTTTGGATTATGTCGTTGTTGTTTGCAAGAATAGATTGCATGTCTTCTCCTTGATGCGCGTGTTTAAAAAAGTAGCACCACTTCTCTTGATAAGTACTGAGAGAATGGATGTCCTTTGTAAACTTTGGTAGCTCTAAAAACGTAAATGAAAAATCTTTTAAATCTCTTTCATGGCTTTGCTGGTCTAATATTACATGTACCGATTTATAATCAGGCTTTTTAGGGAACATTTCATATTCCGTTATAGCTAAAAAGATTACTTCTTTGAGATGTTTATAGTCATCTCCCTTATCTGGTTGTGAGGCATACGCTTTTGCTGCATAATATTGAGCTCTCTTTTCAAAACCAGCTACTTTTGCTACTTGCATCTCTACTATGTACTTTACTCCGTATTCATCTTCACATAGCACATCTACTATACTTTGCTTCTTGCTGGCTATCTCGGGTTGCTGCGTAGGGTTGATTAATGTTACTTGCTTAATGATTCCACGAGAGTCACTTACTATAATGTCATTCAAAAAATGCATAAGGATATCTTTGTTCTTTTCTGTTCCAAAGATCCTTTTGAAGGCCACGTCATTACGTGGATTTAAGTACTTTACTATCATGCTTATTTTGTTACCTATTATGCAGCGATTATCTATATCTAAACTTCTCGCATTTTATGGCAATTCTATAGCAATTACCCAGTCATAGCAATGATACTGTTAAATGTAATCTGATTATCTTCTTTTTTAGCT
>NZ_JAJBJB010000150.1 GCF_021811845.1 Candidatus Cyrtobacter zanobii
ATGAAGATATGATAGGAAAATATGTTAAGAATCAGGGCTGTCAATATCAGCAAATCCACAAAGATATGCAGTTGAAGTTATTCTAGTCCGATACCCCGTAGCTTGCTGCGGGGTTATTCATTAAAATACTGAACCCACTTGAAATTGTGGATGTATTGTTTAAGGATGTTATTGTGCAGTGACCTATGTCTAAAAATGCTAAAAATGCTTCAAATAGGAGTGGAAGTGATGAAAAGGGTTTGGGGCATGAAAAAGGCGTACATCTATTGGTGAGTACTGCGAGTAAGCCAATAGATTCCTCCATACTCAAAAAGGTATGTGAAGAATTCTCAAGGAATGTGTCTAGATACATTCGTAATGAAGTTGCGGAGAGCTTGATCTTAAATGTTAGTGATTTGGGTAGCTCGCTTCAAGCATCATCTTATGAATCCCGGGATGATGAGAAGGTGTTCTGTTTGCTGGGTTCAAATGCCACTACAAGCACAATGCTTTCTTTTGATAACGCTCTGGCAAAGAGCATATCTAATTTTTTGATGGGCTCAACGGAAAAAGATCTTGATATAGGCAACAAGGTCATTACTCCATTAGAGAAAAAGGTATTTGGCATTTTCTTAAACGAGGTTATTGAATGTCTTAATTCATCATTTGCGCCATATAAGAAAATGGATTTTTTCTTATCGAGTATCTCGGATTTTAAGGCGTTAGAGCTTATGGATCATGCCATGATATACAAATTTAGTTTAATGATCTCTATACATGAAATAAGTGGTAGTATAGATTTCATTATGCCATATAGTGCGATAGAGCGGGTAAAAGAATGTTTAGTGGATTCATGTACTAAAAATAGTATAGAAAGGGATCCAAGGTGGCTCAAGCATATGGAGACTGAGATATATAATATGAATGTGACACTTGAGCTTGTTGCAGATGGCTCTGTTTCTAGCATAAAGGAATTGATAGATTTGAGTGTTGGTAACACGCTGATCTTAGATAAAATGTCGCAAGATTTATTTTCAGTTCTGCTTAACGGTGTTAGGATCAGCATGGCCAAGTTAGGAAAATATGGTGACAAAGTTGCGATGCAACTTGTGGACGAAATCGATATCTCAAAACATAACAGTATCACTATATGAATAATTATTTATTTGATATTTCAATATTTATATTGCTAACAATGACAATTATGTTTTGTTGGAGGCTGAATAGCAAGTTGTTGGAGTTAAAAAGAAGTAGAAATGATATATCGAAGTTGGTTAGGGTGTTTGATGAATCAATCATAAGAACTAATCAGAGCATTTCTGAACTCAAAGAAGCCTCTGCGAAAGCATCTGAAGAGTTAAGAAAGAGCTGTTATAAAACACATGAACTGATTAATGAAATTTCGTTTGCAACTGACACGTCATCTAGAATTTTAAGAGATTTAGAGGATGCGGTTAGTAGGGCTGGTTCATTGAAAAGAAACATGCAAAGCATGCAGATCTTAAATGAAGAAAAAAGGAAGAAGCATGTTTCAAATAACTCTAATAAGTATGTGCAAAAGAAAGATAATATGGTGATTTAATGAATTTTTATGTCTAACATATTCTCGTACGTCATTGTGGCCCTTTTAGCTTTTGTAGGTACAAAGGCTTTTGATATGCTAGAAATATATGGTAAAAAGCAGGAGGTGCAAGTCGTTCAGAATGATTCTTTAGCAACAGCAGCGGAAACATTGAAAAGACCAGGTCTTGAGGAGTGTTTCTCTAGCACGGAATTGGGGGTTCTAAAAAATTTAAAAATACGGAGGGAGCAACTTGATATTAGGGAAAGGAGTATTGAAGAGAGGGAAAAGGCGCTTGGTATGATAAACGCAGAGGCGCAAAATGCAGTTAGGCGGATTAGACCTGCTGCGTAAGTCGTTTTTTGTTCCTGTGTTTTTTTGTCTTTTTTTTGGACGGGCTTTTGTCTTTTTCTGATGATGCTTATGCAGCAGAAAAACCATTTTTGAGATTAACGATGCCGGC
>NZ_JAJBJB010000301.1 GCF_021811845.1 Candidatus Cyrtobacter zanobii
GTAATAAACGTTTATTACGAATTCTATATGTCGTCGGACCAAATAGATATTGCGATAAAAAAATATTTTTTTTTTTTATTAAAACAATAGTATTTAATTTAGTTTTATATGATATTGAAGTTTTATATAAACATGTATAAACTTGACGCGTTATTAACCCACGTACAATCATACCCTGCTGCATTTTTTTTACTTGAAAACCTTTATAATAAATAATAAATGGTTTAACTAAACGAATTGATCCTTTTATATAAAAATTTATTGTCGTAAAACGACGTTTAAATCCACCATATAAATGAAAAACTTTAACTCACTGAGCTAATGAATTATCTGTAACATATACTCATGTCTGACGTTGAATCATTTAATTATTAGATTTAACTCAAATACGTGTAACCCCTTTTGTTAATATTTGATTTTGCATATTTTGAAGTTTAAAAAAATATTGTATTTGATACTGATTTATAT
>NZ_JAJBJB010000302.1 GCF_021811845.1 Candidatus Cyrtobacter zanobii
CTCTCAAAGAACAGAAAACACAATTGAGCTTGATAAAACTGAAGAAATATTAAAGAAATCTAGAGGTTTAAGACTTCCAGATTTTGATGATTTCAGACTGTCAAAGGTCATAATCTTTCTTGCTTGAGCAAGACTTTTGATAAAGCTCATGACTTCATGATTGCGAATGTCGTCTTCTTTCAAGACTCTAAGGTTGACTGCTTCAAATAAAATTCTGATCTTGTCACTTTCAGAAAGAGACTCAAAGCGATTTTGCAGAAGAACATTAGTAAATAGCTTGAATCCAACTTTTAACTGCTTTTCAAATTTAATGAGTTCAGGCTGTGTTGAATCAGGATACATCTTTTTCAAATGCATTAAAAGTCTTTTAAAAGCGTAAATTGTTAAGAAGATATTTTTATTTGAATTCACAAAAACTTCATCTTTTCCTAAAGTCACTATTGTTTTAAAAAGAAGATACAGCAC
>NZ_JAJBJB010000303.1 GCF_021811845.1 Candidatus Cyrtobacter zanobii
CCCCGCCCCCACTGGGAGGCGCGGCGCGGCGGGCGATCGCGGCCTCTTCCGGCGAAGGAACTTCACTTTCCAAAATTGCGGTGACCGGATAATCCTCGAGTGCAATCGGCACTTGAGTGAGACAAAGCCGCTCGCCCTCTTCAAAGCCAGAAGTCACCACCACCACATCATCAGTTTGCCAAACAAACTGCACCTTTTCCCGTTTCAACACATCCCCACCGTCGCGTTTCGCGACCATCAATACATAGGAATTGTCGCGGAGCAGATTGGCCGGCACCACGTAAACATCAGGCACCACTGTGCCCATGATTCTGGCTTGCACGAATGATCCCACCTTCAACGGTGGTCGACCCGACTCGGTGCGGCCATACGGGTTCCGCACCTGCGCGACCACAAAGAGTTGGCGGCTTTTCGAATCCACCGCGCCCTCGGCGCGAATGATCCGCCCCTGCCAGGTGTAGGTT
>NZ_JAJBJB010000151.1 GCF_021811845.1 Candidatus Cyrtobacter zanobii
GAATAAGGGATAGTGGCGGTGCCGTTGCAAGGGACTTGGCAGATTATGAAAAACTAGATTATCAAACTTATAAAGCTCAAAGAAACGCTCAAATGCGGGCAAAAGCAGGTTATTCACATTAAAGGTAAAATATTATGACACTTACAAACAGATTAAATTCATTTTTAACACCTGAAATTTTTTCAAAAGAAGCAGCAATAGCCTTAGAGCATGAACTCGTGATGAAAAATCTTGTCAGCACAACTTTGAGCAAAGAGTTCAAATCTATAGGAAGTTTTATTGATGTTAGAGATTTCAATACATTTAAAGTGAGGAAAAACAGCCATGTATTTGGTGGTGAGAATGGTGAAACTATTAATAAAATTGATGAAAAAAGCATCCCTGTTTGCATTGAATATCAAGACGGGCTTGATCTTGAATATACGGCTCAAGAAGCTTCAATGGATATAGATTTAGATGATTTTCATAATAATTACATCAAGCCTGCAGCATCAACATTAGCTGAATATATAGACAGAACCGTTCTTGAGAAGATACAAGAAGTGGATTTTAATATGGCAACTGTATCTGATTATATAAACAATCCCGACATATATAACAATAAATTAAAGACAATTCCAAAGATTAATGCAGCAAGAGGGGTAGCTATTAAAGTTGGTATACCATCGGCTGGCAGTAACTTCCTTTTTAGCACAAATATGAGCACAATACTGAGCAATGAAATATCAGGTGCTCTTGCAACGGAACAGCCAGCAAAACTCTTGGAGAGAGGGTATGTTACAACGATGAGGGGTGGTGCTCACATTTACGAAACTCCAAGCCTGCTTCCAGATTATAATGTATACAAGGCCAAGGAAACTAGCACTCTATTAACTGACGATGCAATCAAATACGCAATTAACATAATCAAAGGTAAGGGGAATGTTGAAGTTAAGCAAAGTGGGGATAAAACAAAATTAACCATTGGACTAGAGCTTGAAAAGAGTCCCGATAAGCCTAAATTCGCTAAACCTGCTGAGCCTACAACTGAAGAGTTAGATGCGCAAAGAAAGTATGATAATTATCAAAGGCAACTTGCTGCACTGGAGAATTATGTTGATCATAAAATATATCTTGAAGGGCTAACATACTGACATCTTTTTTATCCTGATAAAGATACAGGTGTACAATTTCAAGGATATTTAAGAAAAGAAGGCGCAGGGAATTCAGTTAGTTATAACTTAGAATTTGATTTAAGCCGCCCAAAAAGAAGAGTGCAGCCCCTTAATAAAGACGGCAGCAGGGGCAAAGATGGCAATCCAAAAGGGTGGGATTCTGCTAATGCTTCATATGATGTATATTATGAAGGAGAAAGGATTACTTGCAAAGGTGTGCCTGAAAACGTTACAATATTAAACGGCAAAATTCTTAAAATTGCACCAATTTCTAACCCTATCAGCGTCAGCAGAGATGTATGTTATTTAATACATAAAGAATCTACAAAATTAGTATTTGCACCCCCTGCCCTTATGAATGACAATGCTAAATTACTTAATGCTGGAGATTTTACATTCAGAGTTAAAAGATGGGATGATGAGAAGTATGATAGGCATAATATAAGACTAGATATTATGTGGGGAATCAAGGTGATAAGACCAGAGTTAATAATTAAAATTATACTGTAGGTATGGCAGATATCTTTAAGATTAATAAGGATATCAAACTTGATATTGATGTCATAGCCCCACTTAAGGAAATTAATATAAATCAATATGTTAATGGCATCCCAACTTCATTAAAAGATATTAATAGCCTAAGTAACTTTATTAAATTCTGGCAGAATTTTCTGAATATCAGCTTGAGGCATGGATTGGTACTGACGAATAGCTCGCTAATGGAGAGTATTTTATCTAAAGCATTTGAATTTTTGGATAACAAGGAAGCCACTTTAATAGAAATCACTTGGGATAAGGAGGTACTGAAGAATATAAT
>NZ_JAJBJB010000304.1 GCF_021811845.1 Candidatus Cyrtobacter zanobii
GGATGAGACACTTTGCACGCGTAATTTATTGATCTTTCTAAATTTTTATTCATTTAAAAGTCTTATGCTCCGAAGCCTAGGCTATAGGACATCTCATCAGGAAAATAACGGAAAAATATTTACAAAAGATAGCCCGCCAGCAACTGGCCACCCAGGAAAGGATTATAATTGCAGGTGCATTGCAGAACCATATATTCAAGGGGTCACAGAATATGCAAACCAGACTGTTATTAGTGATACGACGGAGAGGCCCAAACAGTGGGTTAGCGTTCTCACTTTAGCTTTGTACTATTCCAGTAATGGGAAGCTCAAACTTCTTCGCAAGAAATGGAGTAACTTTGAATTTATGCTCTATGCCTATTTAGGTAGCGGTATAGATGTGAAATTAAGAGAGACTGGGCATCTAAATGGAGTAATAAATTATTACTTCTATGATTTAGGTGTTATGGAGAAGGTTAATA
>NZ_JAJBJB010000152.1 GCF_021811845.1 Candidatus Cyrtobacter zanobii
CCATAAAGGTTATACCCTTTCTTAAAAAAGGAATTTTCTTGTGAATTAAGATATTTAGGAAAACGCTTATCTTCATGCAACATCCTCCCGCCAAATGCTATACATTCCCCATTATAGTTATGGATTGCAAATGTTATCCTATTGCTCATTGGGTCTACTAGCTTACCATCCCTCTCTATAAATAGTTTTGTTTCAACTAATTCCTCCTTAGAAAAATCTTTAAGCAAATGCTTGATAGATTCAGAATATGCTGGCGCAAATCCAATATTATAAAAATCAATGATTTTATCAGTTAGTGATCGATCTTTTAAATAATTTAGCGCAGCGGGCCGTGATAATAGCGACTGTTTATAAAACGTCACCAACCTTTCTGTAACATCAAAAAATGATCTTGAAGAATTATTTGCATCTGGCAGCTCTATACCAGACCTCTTTGATAGGGTCTGAAGTGCATCATTATATGATATAGAATCAAGCTCCATTAGGAATGATAGTATATCTCCACCCTTATTACATCCAAAACAATGGTATAATCCTTTATTGTCGTCTATTGTAAAAGATGGAGTTTTTTCGCTATGGAAAGGGCATAAAGCCACAAACTGCCCCCTGCCCTTATTCTTAAGCTGCAACCTTTCTGCCGCTAAGGACGCAAGCGATAACGAAGATTTAATTCTATCTATATAAATCCTCATTTTGTTCCCCAGGACGTTGATATTTTAATATCGACATTTAATGGTATAGAGATTTTAACAGCATCCTCCATAACTGATTTTATTATATTAGAATATTCTATGCACATTGCTTCAGGTACATCAAATAGCAGCTCATCGTGTATTTGAAGGCACATGAATTTAGCTATATGATCCGGTATGTTAAGCATAGCTATCTTTATTATATCTGCTGCAGTACTTTGTATAGGCGCATTAATTGCCGCTCTTTGCGCAGCAGACCGCGCAATAAAATTACCACTGTGAATATTCGCTATAAAACACTTTCTCCCAAAAAGACTCTGTACAAAATGATTATCTGTAGCTTCTTGTACTATCTTATCCATATATTCCCTAATACCAGGATACATCTTAAAATATTCCTTTATATAAGAAGCTGCTTCAGCTTCACTGATCTGTACATTTTTTGCAAGCCCAAATGCCGTTATTCCATATATTATACCAAAATTTATTGCCTTTGCCTTCCGTCTTAATTCCTTAGAAACTTGAGATTCAGGCATACCAAATAACTCACTTGCTGTTTTGGTATGTATATCTGCATTTAACAAAAACGCTTCTTTTAAAGAGGTGATATTAGCCATATGGGCTAGTATTCTAAGCTCTATTTGTGAATAATCTGCAGATATTAAGTTCCGCCCTTCAGAAGCAATAAACGCATTTCTGATTTTTAAACCATCTGTAGTTCTTATTGGTATATTTTGTAGATTAGGATTTTTAGAAGATAGCCTCCCAGTTGAAGTTGCCTTCATCTCGAAGGTTGTGTGTATCCTACCATGCTCTATATTTTTCTGTAGCCCTTGAGTATATGTGTTCAACAATTTAGTAAGTTGTCTCCATTCAATCAATAAATCTGCGATTTCATGCCCATTTTGAGAGAGTTTTTCCAAAGTTTCATGATCTGTTGAGTAATTTTTTTTAGAATTTTTATCTATAGCTAATTTCTCAAACAGTATCTGACCTAACTGTTTTGGCGAACCTATGTTAAATTTCTGTCCAGCAATATCATATATCTTGCCTTCTAACTTATGTATTGACGATGAAAATCCTCTGAGAGATGCAAAAGATACTCCCTATCCACACGAATCCCAAACCTCTCCATTTTACATAGAGTAACCATTAGTGGTTTTTCTATATTTTGATATATGTATACACTTTTTTTAGTAAAAAGGTTTTTCAATATCTTCTGATATAATACCTTAATTTTTATACCGG
>NZ_JAJBJB010000009.1 GCF_021811845.1 Candidatus Cyrtobacter zanobii
TTCTATTAAATCCCACTCTTTATCACTAGTGTCGCTGCTGTATTTGTTTGACATTCTTCTCCTTTTTTTGATGCTCTAATACCACATCCCTTTCAATATTTCATCTTTTACGTGACTGGTTCTTAGTCTAGGTTATAATTATGGGCTACTATTGTTTCGAACCTACTTGGAGCATGAAGCACTCCATGAACTGAGGGAATTATATATTGGATGTGACAATGGGCGTAGCGGATGTTATTACACTGCGCGTAGTGAACGTGACAATGTGGGTAATTGGATTGCCACTGAGTTTATTATAAAATTATTAGATAGCGGTTTTGGACTACCTAAGCTGCAGAAACTTCAGTTATCTTTTGATATGTCTCTTAGAGACTTAAGAGAATTTATGGATAGTGTATGTAGTAACGGCACACTGCGTGAACTCAGGATGTTAGATTTAAGCTGTAATTCAAAAAGGATACCTATGGGCAACGACGAGATACAGCAGTTAGCAGGGATTATAGGTTCGGTGCTGCCAAAACTTCATCTTGTGAATTTGATTGGGTCAATAACTGGAGAGGGCATTATGTGTTTATCAAATCACATGTTAGACAAACGGTGGCCACTCAAAATACTTTCCAATGAATATATGTCAGCGACTGACGTTATCAGCTTATTAAAATTTAATACTTATATCTCGTTAGGTGGATTAAGATTAAGAGCAGACAGTCCTATAACTGACATAGAAAGATTGAACACATTAGAATATGTAAATTCTCTATCAACAATGAATGCCTCTCCAGAAATGCTGTTATATAACAGAGTACTGAGTAATATAGATGCTATCATGAGTGGTGCCGACGTGAGTGATGCAGATGTGAGTGATGCAGATGTGAGTAGTACTGATATTAGGAGCAATAATTACTATATTCATGGTATAATGCCACAAGATAATTGGGATAACATTAATAACAGATATATTCATGGCTCAGCATCAGAGAATTTTCTGTGGAGACAATTCATTTTGCCTATTCTTGGCATTAACAGTAAATCATCATTTAAGGTAGCTAACAAAGCATCTATGAGCGGCGCAATGTCCAAAATTGCTACATTCCTCGACCCACTGGATATGATACGCGACACAAGGTTGAGAATCAACAATATAGACAGGTACTTGTATACCGAAGATGATATCAACATATTATTAAGCACACTTCTTCCACCTAATGGGTATACCGTTTCTGCCCAAACTCAGATGGAGGGAGGCGATCTTTTAATGGAAAATCTCGGTACAGCAATAGGCCGTGCACTGGACGGTGAAACAGCCCTCATGCCAATACATGTGCATGGCAACCATTGGGTTGGTGCAATGCTCAGACCACAAAATAATGGAGAAGTGCAGATACTATATACAGACTCTATTGGTGATACCGAAGATGGGCGTACTAGCCTTCAATTATTTTTGAATGCATTAACTAGTTTTGCTACAGCTCATCCTGGTATGACAAACGGAATCAATTTTATTAATTTATCACGTAACCAACAACTTAACGGGTACGATTGTGGTAGGTTTGTAGTTATGAATTTGCTGAGACTTACTGATCTTGAAAGAGAGTTGGACGCTGTTAATCTGCGCGATGCAAACACTATAAATAGTATAATCAATGAACTACCAACTCAAGACGCTATAAACACTTCAAGAAATGTTTATAGCCAAATTATTATAAAAGCAAGGATGGCAAGTGAATTTGTGGCAAACAATCCAAATAATTTAGAAGAGACAAAGCAAGGAGAGAATGCCAATGAGAGTAGTAGTGACGAGTTTGGATCTGAGTGGTGACTAGTACTCTGAAACTGATTAATACAGATCAAGCTAACTATCTTTAATATAAATAGCGTGATCGATTTCTGTATGCAGTTAGAAGAACATACCACTGGCAAGGGGCAGTTGTTGGGCGCATAAGCGCCCACACGCTGCCAAGTACACAAAAGCCCATCGCAGACAGATGCACTCTTAGGGCTAGCCATCTGTGGGTCTTGTGCCTACTTTGATGAGTAAGCTATGTAGAGTGTGCGAAGCTTAAAAAATAAACCTCAAAATCTGTACACACCTTATACATCAGCTATAGCATAGGCAATAAAACTTGAGATATTTTCAAAAGATAAATGAATTAGATTTCAATCGATTAATACATAGGATTTGTCTCAACCTCTTATGCCTAAGCTATATCTAAACACTCTACGTGTCAGCGCTTACATAACCTAGACCGCTTCATCAACAGAAGAAAAGCCCCCCTCCTCTTGCTTTAGTTCTGGGCCGTCACCAGTAATGCCACCTGAATTTGCATATGTATTGTCTGTAGCAGGATCATGCTTATCGCATCCTTTGCAATCAATACTGCTACCTATTGCACTTATTGCACTTTTCAGCTGCTTAACTTCCTGAATTAACCCATCAACGGCACCTTTAACATTTAGAGCCCCACGACACATTGCATTATTAAACCCAAGAAGGTAGGCTTTCTCTATTTCGGGATGCCCGTGTCCAGAATCGCATAACTTACCATGTATAAGCTTGTATGCAACAATCCCTGCACCGGCAACTACAATATACTTACCACTGTTAAGTGCCGCAGTTAACGTTGAAGTCTCATCCCCACCTAAGTATTCCCACACCAATTTGGGTGACGCAAAAGCCCCCTTAAGCGCATAAAAACCCCCCTTAAGCGCATAAAAACCCCCCTTAAGCGCACTAAAAACCTGCTCTTTATCCTTCATCAGGCAGGCAAGTACATACCCACCACCTGCAGACTTACAGATGAGCATTAGGTTATCTTTTGTAAATCCATAGATAGAGCGACATGCCGCACCTGGAACACTCCATACCGACCATGAAGTTTTTGCTGCATCAGGCCCTGCAATACCTTGCTCAGCTGGAGCGACCTGCCTAGTTGTAGATTCTTCTCGTAATTGTGGCATAAATTATAAACCAAACACATATATGCTAAAACATGGCCGATTCTTGCATTGATTACACAATATATCAATTGGTATTGTAGCTAAAATCACTTCTTTTTCATAGTCTTACTAAGGATATATTAAATTAGTTTGCGTAGCAGACGCATTTATAAAAATCATAAAAATTTTTTATAAAATACTTGATCAAAATCTATGTACATATACCCTTACTAAATAAAGATGGGATTCTAAAAGTTATTTCTGTGGATTTGATTAATAGTTCTGTAGAACGGCTAGTACCCGTGGTGTGTCACTATGATGAAAACACCCTAATCACTGAAAATGCTGATTTGATCCAAACAATAAAAATCACAGGCATAGAAGAGCTTGGCAGCACTTTTAGAAAGATGAATCTGCGTGATGTCATCAGAGGCGCTATCGCAGATTGCATTAGTTCGTCGCAATATGCATTTTATATACACGTTCTAAACCAAAGCAAAGATATTACAAGAAAAGCTGATTTCAAACACCAATTTGCACACAAACTCGATGATGCATGGTCAAAAGAAAATAATTTTCAAAATCAAATGGTGAGCGTTCTATACATCACAATAGTATACATAGGCAAGCGAGATAACTTCTTAAACTACAATGAAATAAAAAACACTCTCCTTTTTCCTGTATATAAGAAAAAGGTCTTAAACAAGATGGCAGAAAATTTGGCAAAATTATCCGATACAACAAAAAAAATATTGTCTAAGGTCAGTGCATTCGATGCAAAAGTCTTATCCACATTCGAGCAAAACGGCGTCACTTTTTCACAAAATTTAGCATTTATTGCAAATCTTATTCAACTATCTGAAAAAGAAATTGAAATAGGAGAATATAGTCTTGCCATACCAATTTCACACAATTTTGGAATTCAACACGGATTTAATTATCTAGAATTATATAAGCTTAATCCAAAAAAGAGGTATGCAATAGCTACAATTTTAACCATTAAGGGCGTATATGACCTACCAGAGCTTGCCTCATCATTGATCTTGGAACATTCACACAACTACTTGATTACTGAATCTACATTTTTCACAAGCAAAAACAGAGCATTGAAACATCAGGATAAAATAAAACAATTTTTTACTGCATGCAAAGGCGATGATCTTGCTTCAAAAATCAAATTATCAAAAATGCTAGATGCTGATGCAGACAGCTATAATGCAAGACAAATCACAATTACATTGTTTGCTGCAGATGAGCAAAAATTAGAAACAAACTTGTCATTAATGTGTAAGAAGTTGAATAAAATAGGTGTTTCTTTTATTAGAGAAGATTTTAATTTGCCAAAGTGCTTCTGGTCACAAGTACCAGGTAATTCACAATATGTCTCCAGGCTCAATAGCGCCACAAATAATGTAATTGGTGAATTTGCTTTTATCCCAAACAAAAACTCTGGCTTCTATAGCGGCAGCAAATGGGGTAACCCTGTTTCTATTCTTCGAAAACAAGATAATAGTTTTCCATATTATTTTAACTTTCACAACGGTGATAATGGCCACACAATGATTGTTGGCCCATCTGGTAGTGGTAAGACGATATTAACAAGATTCTTAATAACACAGGCAACTAGGTTCGATCCAAAGGTAATATATATAGATCTAGAGGGTAAAGCTGGTGGGTTTTTAAGTAAATTGGGTGCAAAGTCCCTCCACATAGATAATGGTGAATTAAAAATAGATATTTTTGATAAGCGGAATTATTTGAACAATACTAAAGACCTAAGATTCTCAATTTTAAAGCTTTTATTTACAGGGTATTCAAGAGATAGAGAATATGTTGAAAATATATATAAGAAGCTAGATGCAATATCAGATATAAAGGGACAGGCTGCGTTTGATAAATTAAGAGAAATCGTATTACTAACAGAAGATAGTATGATGAAAAATAATTTAGAGAAAATTGAAAAAGACATAGCAAACTATATGCTCGAAGATAATCTTGAGAGCATCATGAATACAAATCAAACTATAAATATTGACTTCTCTAAATGCGTTTTAGGATCACATGTTAGCTTATTTTTAAATCTGCTTTTACTAAAAATCATCGATTATTTGAATGGAAGCCCAGCAATAATAGCGCTCAATCGCTGCGCTAGCGTTCTGGCCTCTAGCTTAGTATCAGAACAATTACCAGCATGGCTCAAATCGTTATCAGAAAAGAACGCAATAATACTTTTTTCAACAGATTTTTCACATGAGCTTAAAATGAATACCAAATTAAGCGCAGCACTTAATAATTTTGCAACACAAGTATTTCTTTCAGATAAATTTGCTGATAAAAATTTACAAAGATATTTTACATTAGCTGACAGTGAATTGTTGAGTATAAGGCATAATAGTAGAAATAAAAGAACATTTTTACTAAAACAGGCTGGAGAAAGTATGTCTATCTCATTCAATATGCGTGACATGAGTGAAATTCTTGAAGTATTGGAGGGATGAAAAAAATATTATCAACCTGTGTACTCATTATAATAACTTGCTGTAATACTTATGCTCATGACCTTCTTTGCAAGCACTGGCTTAGAGGAACGTTTAAAGGAAAGGAAAGTGCGCTATACCCTATAAATGGTGGGTTTAATAGAGATACTTCACTTGATAGTGACGGTGTTGTTGGACAATGCCATGATGGATTTCCAAGCTGGGGCGAAAGGGTTAAATTTGAGAGAATAGGAACCAATCCATTTGAGGCACAGTATAGGGTTACAAAACAATATTGCTGGGCACGCTTTATACTTGATGGTTCAAATAATTGTGGTGGCCCAAGCGTCTCTAGATGGTTTGGCCCAATACCGATTCAATGGACGTGGGAACCTCCAAACTATACATCTTGGGGGTTAACTTATGATGCACAAATAAGTGCTTCAGACCTGGGGGCAGGATGCAAAACTGGTGTAAATGTTGCCTGGCTACATAATTATGAGATTTGTAGATATAGGCCTGGCGTTGCGATGAAGCATGGCGGTAATAATGATTCAAAAAATACAAAAATATGCGCATACTATGAAGCATGGTGGTTTAGTCAGATAATTGGCAACAAAGATTATAAGACAAATTTAATTGGGTGTGTTGATGAACCCATCAAGCCACCGCCTGGTACATATAATTTGGTTATCCCAGCAGGAAATGAACCATATGTTGATACATCACTTACAATGCAGCAGCTGCTGGACCTTGGCAGTAGATTCAATTCTCCAGTTGCAAAAGTTGCTTATCAACACATAGATAGACAAACTGGCAAAACATATGATTTTGAATTGATTTTAAGATATAAGTTTAATGGTGATAGTATTGATCTATCACTCCCAAATACTACTGCTCCTCAATGTGCAACGTTCAACAATGTCTCGACAACCTATTGTATAGCAATCCCAAAAGATGACCAAACCAAGGCATGCGTATGTGCTAAAGATGAATGTGATTTTCAAAAATTTATAGGGTGCGTTGCAAGACCAACGCCTAAAGATTCTAATATGGCAATAATTGGTGAGTTTGCCTCTAAACATGATTATCAAGGCAAGGATATACCAGCGCTAAAGGCCAGTTTAGTAAAGACGTTAAGTGATGGATCTGTAATCAAAAAAGATGCAGATGGTGCAAAAGTTGTAGAGAGAAATGGTGTATACTACAAGTTAGATAACAATAACAGTGTTACAAGCACACCTGCAAAAGATCCTGTTATTATTGAACGGTTCAACTTACCGCAGGGCAATAATGCCGTTGCAGGAGAATATTATAAATTTGTAAAAAAGGACGCGTCTGGTACGCATGAAATGCTTATGCGCGATAAGGTTTCAATGTATGGCGTTGATTTATATGTCGTAATACCAAAACTAGATAATAATAAAATAAAGGAAATTGGCATTATCACACCAGCACAAAACCAACTATTTAAACAATGCTTTATATTTTCATCATCTGATGACAAAGGTGTGCCAAAATATTTTGTACCAAATGGACAAAGGGATAAAAGGCTTTGTTGCCCAGATTATGTAACAAATAAGGAAAGGGATTGTATAGTTCCACCAGTTAAGAAAAAATGTGATGATGGCCAGGATGCTAAGAACGATGAAGAAGCGCAACGCGCCTTTTGCCCAGGCACATATGAAGGACCAGAAGATCCAAACGTTGCGGATGAGATATGCCTAATGTGTGAAAATAAAAACATAATGCCAGAACCATTTTGCTTAAAAATGCCTATAGACTGCGGGAAGCAAGATATACCAAATAGTTTTAACAGTTTTGCGACCTGGGATAAATCTGCCCCAGGTACCACTTCTTATTCTAGCTGCAGTATAGATTATGGCCTAGAAGATGGTAATGAGATCTCTATATATAAAAAAGATGTATCTTCATTACCACTACCAGAACAGAGCAAAGTGGAATCAGAGCATAATAAACTGCTAATTTCCTTGGCAGATCTGAAAGACGAAAGTAAAAATCTAAATAGGAGGATTAGCAAAATGGAGCTACCACCTGTTGACCCAAAATATCAGAGTTATTTTGATATAAGGGATAATGCAAGAAAGCCTAAAAGAGTGTGTACAGCGAATCTATATGGCGTATTCAGCAATCCATGCTTGATCACTAATAGTGGGTGTGTAGAATTGAAAAAACCACTCGCACTAACAGGCAATATGCTACTCTCAGATTCTCAAGATAAATATAAAAAAGACGCCCAGGGTGATTTGGAGCAGCTGAAACCAGGACAGGAAAGGATGAAAGAGCATAAATTAAATGTTGTAGGAAAATGCCCTGACGGCTATAAAGAAGATGGAAGCCTGACCCGCCAATGCATCACTAGGTATAGAGTCTCAAAAGATCCTGCTGGCAATGGTACAATAACTAAAATAAGTCAATTTTGGGGCGAGCGTAGCAATGGTCAGTGTGTTAAAATCAACTAAAGCTGGTTTGTGTTTGTGACTGAAATGAACTCTGAAGCACTCAAAATGTTTGAAAAAGCAAACTTTAAGGTAACAAATCAGCGTAAAGCGATTGCTGACATGCTATTTTCCAGCAATGAGCACTTGAGCGCTGATGAGATTTTTAAAAAAATTTCATCAATAGATCCAAATATTAGCATTGCCACTGTCTATAGAACACTGCTCTTATTTGAGGAATTTGGGATAGTGAAGCGATTAGATATTGGCGAGGGAAGGTCATTATACGAAGCAGCTGGCTCACAGAAGGGCCATCACCATCATTTAATAGATATTGAAAGTGGCAAGATTATTGAATTTTATGACACAGAGCTAGAGAATCTGAAGAAAAAGATCGCCAAAAAACTTGGGTATAAGCTTGTTGATCATAGACTGGAATTGTATGGTGTGAAAATAAAAGTGTAAATACAAAACAGACAAAACCTCGCCTATGGCGCACTGCATCACTCATGCATAATTTATCCGTCTATTTAAAGATTTAAAGTAAGTGCAATTTTTGGTATCGATGTTCTTGTTTAACAGTTTGAGCGCTTTTTAGTAGGCAAGGCAATTTTTAGTTGTCTAAATCATTTTGTCCCAGGCTTCTGTTGCCTATGCCCTAGCTGTGCTAAATTGGGTATATTATAGCACTCTAGACCATAAATATAATTTAAACAAAATATGCATAAAATTTTTGTGTAAATAAATGATATGGAGTTGAGCTTAAACTTGTATCATAGTAAACTCAGAGTTATATGGATGGTTGTGTTTTATGGTAAAATCATGGAGGGTGTAGGGGCTGAGCTGGATATACAGCAGGATCTTCATAATAATCAGCGGATAATACAGCAGATCCCTGCTGCAGTAGCAGGTGCACTTGCTAGCTCTATTGATGGCAAGAGTCAAAGAATAACAAGAATTGTTAATATTGGTGGTCTGGACTGTTTTGTTATGATCAAGGCAGATGATGACGGCAATGCTGTTTCCTGGTTGCTTTTTGGGGGGTGGAGGCATACTTATGTAATTAAGTACAATGATGGTAAGTTTGTTTGTAAGCATACAATATTACCTCAAAAAAAGAACATATGGGGCTATTTGGCCAATGCCTTTTTTGTTTTCCGGGACAAAATATATGCTGCTGTTTTTGGCCCACCACCAAAGAACGTTATTACACCTAACGCTGCAGACGAGGCATTTTTGCAGGGTCTGGATCTTGGTGGTAACAATCCGTTTTTCAAGCAAAATAGTCAAAAAGATGATGGCCAAGCTCCAAAATTAACTCAGGCAAATGAATTAGTGAGGAACCCTCACCAAGTAGCTCCAGCAGGCAAATTAGAGGAGGCCACTCAAAAAGAGATGGACGCTCGAAATCGTATATTCGAGCTTGGTCGCAATAAAGGCCAAGCCTTTGACGATAAAGTGAATACCTTCAAAGACGCTGTATGGCGTGCGCGTGCTGCGATTGAAGCTCGCGTGAATGCTGCTCCGCAAAACGAGAAGCAGAGCGTTTCTAAGCGGCTGCATGGCGAGCTATACGAGAAGATAAAAAAAACTTTTGAACAAACTATAGATGAGCTGTATAATGCAGAGAGTATTGTTAATCACGCCGAAACCACTCTTAAAGCCAGGTTTGATAGAAATCTTCGACATTGCATAGAGCTGACGAAATACCTGCAAAATCCAGCTTGTTATGAGCAGAATCCACAACTATGGCGGGATGCTGTTCAATACTTTAAAACGCGGCATGAGCAATTTGTGCAAGCGCATAAAGATGGAAAATCATATGCTCTTTGTATGGATTGTATTACGCAGCACAGAAGGGAATTAAATGAATTAGGTGTATGTGAACCTGAGAGGAGTAAAGTAGGCATGGCAGCTGCGGGCGGTGCTGTGAGTGGTGGCCAAGCTCCAAAATTAACTCAGATAAATGAATTAGGGAGGAAACCTAACCAAGTAGCTCCAGCAGGTGAATTAGAGGAGGCAGCTCAAAAAGAGAAGGATGCTCTAAATCGTATAGCAGAGGTTGGTTATAGTGGCCAGAACCCTTTTGATTATAAAGTGGATAAATTCCAAGGCTCATTAGTGAATGCGCATTATGCGATTGAAGCTCGCGTGAATGCTGCTCCGCAAGGCGAGAAGCAGAGCGTTTCTGAGCGGCTGCGTAAATCGCTAAGCAAGGAGGCAAAGGCAGTTTTTGAAAGAGCAATAGATACTCTACATAAAGGGCACCATACAATACCCACTACTGAGAATATAGATAATTTCGATAAAAGGCTTCAATATTGTATCCAGCTTATCAATGCGCTATTCTTTCTAGAAGATATGCTCTACATTGGGGGGGATGGTGCATGCAGGCACTTTGAAACGCGCTGCAATGGTTTTATAAGAGAGTCTAAAGACAGTCAGTCATACGGTGCATACTGTGAGCGTATGAGAGATGCGTTGAGCAAAATCTCTCATAGCGAATCCGCACGCCCCTTGACCACTGCAGCACAGAACATTCTCGAAAAGATGGGCAGTGCAGCACACCCACAAACTAAAAGTGAAGCACCAGCCCAGCCACACATAACACAACAACATGCGCACCAAGGCCTATCTCATTTGGCCGATGCTCGTGTAAAAGAGCTTAATTGTTGGCAGTATGGGCGCCTCCTTGATTACACCCCAGAGAAATTTCGTAGCGCAATAGATGCTGCAATTGACGCTATTACAGCGCTTGATCGTACTACCTATGCAGGTCAAATTCCAGCTCTAAATAACTACCTCTATTGTACAATCAAAAGTACTTGTAACAGAGCTGTGAGTGAGCTGTTTACAGTAGGTGATGGGAATCCTTCAGTTTTAGAGAATCCTTCAGTTTTAGAGAATTCTTCAGTTTTAGAATTTAATCAGAGACTTAATTATTATGTACAGCTCCTTAAAGAATTATATGACATAAACAACACTCGTTATACCATCGAGTGTAATGGAGTATCCATATTGAACCATGTATTCGGTGAGTTCAAGATTGCGCTCAGTGACTTTAGAAAGGTTTATAAAGATAAACCATTTTTTGAAGAGTGTAATGAGCACCTTAGAGCAGCGGAACAAGAGCTCGCGCAGGCTGGACTCCAGATTGCTCACAGCGGCCCTCCCAGGCAACCCCCTGATGAACAGGGGGCGCTAGATGCTCTTCCACAACATGCGACGGGCGAGGCGATGCCCCTCCCTAGCCAAGATCATCAAGAGCATGGCACTTTGAAAATAGGGTATTATGGGGGCAACGATTAACTATAGTGAAGCAGATAATATTTGGTGCGGTAAAAATCTCTTAATAAGTTTTTATATTGTACTTTGCAGCAATTTTTGTGCACCAAGATCCTGCTGGCAAATATAACACTACTTGTGAATTAACATATAAACCTCATTTAAATAACATATATACCAGATTTACTACGCGCATTAGTTGCACTAAGCTATGAGCGACGTTATAATTGTATACATGGTTGTATAATGAGTGTATGATAATAAGGAGCAGGCAATGCAAGATGCAAGTAGCTAGTGATAATTTTAATACCCATGAAGTAGTACATAGCTTAAAACAGGTAGTTGGTGACGGCTTTACAGTAACCGCAACTAATCAAGGAAGCAAATTAGTGATCGATGTAAGTGGTGTTGGTGGTAGTTTCCTTTCAAGGGTGTTATTTGGTAAGTTCCTGGATAGGTATGAATTCGTTAAGGATGACAGACTTACTTATTCACATATAGTATTAACTGAAAAAAATAATATCTTTTGCTATCTAGTGAGTTTGCTGCAAAAGGCGCGTGACACTATCTTTAGCGCGCAACCACAACAAGTTCTTGTAATCGGTAGTCCTGAATCAGTGACAGATGATGCGCATGGGCAGGAACAGCCGATAGAAGGGCCTTCACTTCAACCTTCACTCGATGCGACAAGGGGCGACATGCAAACACTTAGCCCATCACGCAAAGGCCAAAAGCCTGCTGCTCTCTCTAGAGATTTAGCTCATGACCAGCAAAAAAGTGTACCATTTGGTGCTGTTATAGGTGCTGCTGTTAGTGATAATTGGAAGGGTAGTAATTGGGTTGAATCTTCTGGTGAGACAGTTTGGGAATTAGAAATTGGAGATGTAATAAAAGAGATAAATATCTATTTGGAAAAACAAAATAACAACCAACCAGTGCCTATCGATGAAATTAGACAACACCTTCAGGGCCTTGTAGTAAAAGATAGCGCAACGAAGGCAGGCTTTGAAACGATCATTGAGTCAGTGATTGATTTAAGAAATAGAGGAGATGGGCAATCTATCACCATTGCAATTCAAGGGCTAATGCGCTTCTACAATAAACATGAAGATAAAATAAAAGGAAGTGATGCATTCACTAACGTATTCAACATGTTGGTGCAACGCCTACAATACGATGGACAAAACGCCATTGCAAGTTATATGTTGCGTCTAACAAAGGTAGCACAAGAGCTAAAGAACGACCCAAAAAATGCATTAAATGCACATAGAACAAATGAAGATAAAGCTAATACAGAGCGACAATTGCACGAGTATATCTATACAGCACGCGATCTAGGACATTTATATCGTGAATGCAATACATTAAGCAAAGTCCATCCGAAGGGTGATGGAACTCAGCCTAGTCTTGATAACGCTTTGAATACTTTGATTTGTAGCGCATATAATGCAGCATATTATGAGATTAAGTGGTTGTGGTTTATGAATGCTCTTGGTCACTATTGGACAAACTTTAGGAGCGCAATCTTTACGGGTCAAGGTACAGAACAATTTATAGATCAGTTTTTGGAAAAGATAGCAAAATTTCTGGGGGATAATGCTCAGCAGCATGCAACAGGTGCAGAAGCTAGGTGTGATCGAAACACAACAGATAATGAGAACGAACTTTTTGCAAAGCACCGACAACCGCACAAACAACAGCAAAAACTACAGCAGGACCAAACACAAATCAAACATCCAGGCCAAGATCTATATACTGTTGCTAAAAATACTGTAGATAAAGTTGGTTACGGTGGCAGTAGCATCTTTTTGTATACAGTGGAGGATTTCAAGTGTTCAGTGCAATATGCAATCCGTGATATTAATGCTCTTAAAGCCCATTCTCCAAATGATTCTCGAAATGCACAGCTAGATGCATCTCTATATGCTAAAATCGAAAGCATTTACAAAATGGCTATAGACCAGCTACATATAATACATAATATTAATGAGAACATGGTTTCTAGCGTACTTGCGACACGGTTTACATATTGTAGAAAACTTATTGAAGCTCTGAAGGAGTTAGACAATTATGGACTTAGTCATATCGATTGCAATTCCAAAGAAAAACCACAACCTATATGGCGTAAAGCGTGTTGTTATTTTGAAGATGAGTGCAATAAGTTTATTCAAAAGCACCAAAATCATCCAGGTGATGTTTATGAAGCTTATATACATCATCTTCAGCAGGCAAAAAAGCAGCTTGACGAAGCCAATTGTCAGCTTAATCTCGATCCCCAATTCCTCTCCGCACATCCCAGGCAACTCTATGATGAACAGGGGTGTGAGGAGGCAGTAGGGAGTGGGGCCCAGCCTACTCTACCTTGTCAAGGTCATAGGCCATTGGAGCAACATCAAGATGATAGTAATACGTGGCACTGCTCACTTTCTAACAAAGAAGGACCATTGGCAATAGGGCATGGGTGGAAATGGGTCGCAACCGATATAACTTCATTGAAGTGAGGCGTGAAGACCGCTAACCTGACACAGTTAGAACAAAAAAGTTATGCATCTTTTGCAATAAAAACTCTAACTGCCAGTCTATATTTTTTGAACCATTTTTTTTGAGTATACCTGCCCTATCCATAATGCCGAATTGTAGTAGAAAATCCGCTTGCGTTCTAATTTTTGTAGACAACATATGTTTTTGAAGCCTTTCGGCACAATAACTAAAGTTAACTAATGCTGTAATATCGGATTCACCAGGATACTCTAAAATATGGCATTTTTTATGACCTTTAATGGATTGCAGACTACTTTTAAATTCGTTCACCACGTATCCATAATCTATTATAATAGCACTTCCGCCTTTTATGATTGTGGATATAAAATCTAAGTAATTTGCCCAATATGTTGAAACTTCTATAATGCCATGTTGTGTAATATCAGGCGCCTCTGCACATATGATACCTGATAATGCCAACTTTCCACCCTCAATACCAACACAAACTTCATATAGTGTATCTTGAGCTCTATAATACTGCTTTATAGGCAGCGCATCAAAAAACTCATTTGCAACAACTATAATATACTGATCACCATCAATGCTCTGCTCTAGCTCTTGAATTGAATGAAACCATTTTATAAGCTCAAGGTAATTTTTTAGATTCTTTTTCTGCTCTGCAATAAGCCTGCTGCTAATATCATATAAGAATATATTCTGCACTTTATTAGCAAACTTTTTGTTCCTTAATATATCTGCCACCATTATGCCACTCCCAGGGCCAAGTTCTATTATTGTGATTGGCTTGCCATCACCTTTTTGCAAATATTCACTAAACGCCCATATACCAACAATCTCACCAAACATTTGGCTTACTTGTGGCGCCGTTATAAAATCGTGCCCTATTGTGCTACAATTATTATAGTAATTATAAGACGCCATACCCATAAATTGGTCAATGGGTATGGGGCCATGCTGCGTTATGAGGTCTATAATCCTATCTTTAAAAGGTTTGCTCATAGTCCCAACACTTCCTTAATAAACGGTATGGTTATTGACCTTTTTTCAGATAAAGAAATATCATCTATTTTCTGTATAAAATTTTTTAATTCAAAAAAACTTCTTTCAATTCTAGCTGCAACATACCTTGGTACGTCTGTATGGAATATTACTTGTTTTTCCACTAAAGATTTAGTCAGTAATGCCTCAATTATCTCCCTATCAGGCACTCCTATCAATACCTTATATGAAGATGCAATTCTGGATAATAAGTCAGGAGTTTTATACATACCATATCTACTAGTTGTCATGAGTAATTTTAAATTCCTTTCTTGGCATAAATTAATCTGATGAAAGAGAAAGGTTTCATCAATATTTTCAATATTTTCTATAACTATATTATTTATCCCATTAAGCCTTGAATCATCTTGTATAAATAGCGCATCTTTGCTCGCCGCCCATATATTAGCAAGGTGGGTTTTACCACTACCACCTTCTCCTATAATAATTAACCTATTAAATGACCACGGAACATCTGAAATCACAGCCTTATAAGCCTCGATATTGCAATTACCAATTATAAAATCCTCATGCGTATATGTTGGCGAGATATCCAGCGGAAGAATTAATTGCTTATTCGTCATATCTCATTGATGCGGCAAAGGTATAAAAAGCCAGTTGTTAGTTGTAACACATAATTAAGCTTCTAACCCAACTATTGCATCTGCAAACTCTTTTGGATTCAATTCTGCAAAATCGTCTATTTTTTCTCCAGTCCCAATACCGTAGATTTTTAACTGATGTTTTGATGCAATAGATACTAGAATCCCACCCTTACTAGAGCTATCCAATTTTGTCATTATCAAGCCATTCAGACCTATTGTTTCTTTAAAAACCTCAACCTGCTTTACTAAATTGGACCCAGTTAGCGCATCGGCAATTAAAATACATTCATGCGGTACATCTGCAGATAACTTTTTTAAGACCTTGACGTGTTTTTTTAACTGATCCATCAAATTAGAATTGCTATGAATCCTACCTGCTGTATCTAATATCAATACATCAAACTTATTCTTAATTGCACTATCCATAGCCTCATATACTATGCTGGATGGATCTTGCTTTTCTTTTTGCGCAAGGATGACTGAACAGCTGGCCCTCTTAGCAACAATTTCCATCTGCTCTTGTGCAGCGGCCCTAAATGTATCACATGCTGCAATTAATACTTTTTTACCTTGTTTGGTAAAAAATTTTCCGATCTTGCCTGCAGTACTAGTCTTCCCAGTACCATTAATACCAACTAGCATAATAACATAAGGAGACCCTCGCACCTCTAATTGAGAAGTTAGTGGGTCAATTATTGATTGTATTGATAATGAAATTAAATTTTTCACATCGTCTACAGAGCTTTCCTTATCGAATCTCTTTTTTGATATTTCTGAAACTATTTTTGATGAAGTTTCTACATCAATACCAGACAATATTAAAACCTCCTTTATATCTTCAATTGTATGCTCATCTAACTTCTTCTTTGTGAGCGCATTTGAAAGACCAAAAGTTAAAAATGATGCGGTCTTAGAGAGTGTACTTTTTATTTTAGAAAAGACGCTCATATAGCTTGAATTACAAAAATATTTTGACGCCAATGATATATACAAGACATAAAATAGCAAGTTATGCCAGAAAATGGGTAGGGACGCCATTTTGTAACGGCGGAAGAAGAAATGGAATAGGGTGTGATTGCTTAGGGCTACTTATAGGTGTTGCAAAGAGGTTTAATTTTCATTCAATATATGAAAACAAGCCTATAACTGCGTTCGATATCACTTCTTATCAATACTTAGAAGGATCCAAACAATTGGCATCTGAATTGAACAAACATTTAATAAAAATAAATACTCCCAAGATCGGCTCCATTGCATTAATTAATAACGATAATATTTCTCATATAGGTATAGTTGCAGATTACATTAGTAATCCGAATCTATTTTCGCTCATACATGCAAGTATAGAAAGAAAATCCGTAATAGAGCATAGGCTTATATTTGAAGAAAAATATACTTATTTTGATTTTAAAGAATTATATCATTTATGAATATAGAAGAAAAAATAGATGAGCTACATAGCTCATGGCAAGAAGTAAAAAATGTATTTAATAATATATCTAATATAAAAAGTATGATTAAAAAACAAAATACAGAAATTGATAGCATAAAGTTTGCTATGTCTCGTCCAGGATCTTCAAGTTATGCAGAGCTTGATGAGGTATCGCATGGATTTTGTGACTATATAAAAAAGGGCTCTGAAGGTCATGTTGAGAAATCTGATTTTGGTTATCACGTTACAAGAAGGATGTTTTCAAGAATTAAAAACTATCTTGAATGCAATTCAACAATGAGGCAACTAGCTAGCATTAATGAGATTTCTGGGGACTCTCTTGAACTGATAGAGGGAAGTGGAAACTTTGCTGGTTGGGCAAAAGATGCTGATAAAATCCTGAATTCCAAAGATAATAAAACCAATGCATCAAAAATTTCTATACCATTACATGAGCTATATGGACAGATTGAAGTAACACAAAAATTACTTGATGATAAAGAAATCAACATAGAAGATTGGATTGCTGATGAATTAATTAGAGCATTTTTTAAGACAGAGAACCAAGCTTTTATAAATGGTAGTGGTGATGGCGAGCCTGAAGGTATATTGGCAAAAACTACTAAAATTGAAATAATAGAAGGGGCAGATTTTACTAACGAAACCTTAACTGATGCATTTTTTAAGTTGAAGGATTGTTATGCTAAAAATACAAGATTTCTAATGAACAGATCAGCTCTAAAACACATATCTAAATTAAGAAACTCCGAAAAAGAAAAAGATTACATATGGAGAGTAAATAGCAATAAAAGCATAGATACTATATTTGGAAAAGAAATTATAGAGTGCAGCGATATACCAGAAAAAGATACATTTATTATTTTTGGAGATTTTAAATCTGCATATCAAATTGTTGATAGGGTTGGTGTTGATATTTTAAGAGATCCATATACCAGTAAACCAAATACAAGATTTTATTCAATGAAGAGAGTTGGTGGAAAAGTTATAAATCCAGATGCAGTCAAAATACTCAAAGTGAAAAGCGCATGACGCCTATATTCTTTGAGTAAGATAATACATGTAGTTACGTATTCATTGATTCAACATTGCTAGAGGTAATGACTTAAGTTGAGAAGTAGTTTATATTCGGTCTCTACTGGTTTGTTAAAACATATATAATTAGATGATAAGTTTAAGACACTGGACATTTCAGGCAGCAGAGAAGGTACTGGAAAAAATAGGCCATAATACCCCGCAAAAAGGGTATGTTTTATTTGAAACAGGGTATGGACCATCTGGATTGCCACATATTGGAACATTTGGAGAAGTTGCAAGGGTAACAATGGTACAAAAGGCATTTGAGATGATATCTGGTGGAATAAAGACAAAACTAGTCTGTTTTTCAGACGATATGGATGGAATGAGAAAAATACCAGACACTATCAAAGATAGTGAACATGAATATCTGCAATATATAGGGAGGCCACTCACAGCAATTCCAGATCCATTTGGCAAACATGAAAGTTTTGCAAATAATATGAATGCAAGACTTAGAGCGTTTCTAGACAAATTCGGCTTCGAGTATGAGTTTATGAGTGCAACTGAATGTTATAAAAATGGAACTTTTAACGCAATGTTACTTAAAGTGATGGAGAAGTATGACGAGATCATGAACGTCATGCTCCCAACACTTAGAGATGAGAGACAAAAAACCTATAGCCCTTTCTTGCCAGTATGCCAAAAAACTGGGAAGGTATTGACTGTACCGATTATAGATATGGATATTGAAAAAGGTACAATCAGTTATATAGATGAAGATGGTGATAGATGCGAAACATCTGTTTTTAATGGTGGATGTAAACTACAGTGGAAGCCGGATTTTGGTATGCGGTGGGCTGCGTTTGATGTAGATTTTGAAATATATGGCAAAGATCATCTTGTAAACGGTAAGATTTATAGCGAAATCTGTTCTATATTAGGTGGCACACCGCCTTATCAGATATTTTTTGAGCTATTTCTTGATGAAGAGGGTAAAAAAATATCAAAATCTAAAGGGAACGGTATGACAATCGATGAATGGCTAGATTGTGCACCGCAGGAAACATTGAGATTTTTCATACATGCAACACCACAAAAAGCAAAAAAATTGCATATAGGGGTAATACCAAAATGTGTGGATGAATATATATCGCTCCTAAATCAATATAATGATGAACAAGACCCACAATTAAAAATGGAAAATCCTCTTTTTTCCGCACATTGTGGCAATGTACCAACTTTTAGGATTGATGTAACTTATTCACTCTTATTACATTTAGCATTTGCATGCGGCAGTGAAACTGTAGATGTCATGTGGAAATATATCTCAAAAATGCCTAATGCACCTAAAAAGGGGGAAATTAGGTTTTTTGATGAAATGGTGTCTGGTGCCGTAAACTATTTCCTAAAATATGAAAAACCAAGAAGGGCCTTAAGAGAACCTACAGAAAATGAACTTATCGCACTAAGGTTATTGGTAGAAAAGCTATCTGCACAGCAAGATCAATCATCACCGCAGGAGCTCCAAAATTTGGTATATAGCATTGCCAAAGAGTGCAATATGGATGTAAAGGAGTGGTTCGGTACTATATATGAAACACTGTTTGGCTCTACAAATGGGCCAAGGTTTGGTTCCTTTATAGGATTATATGGGATACGCGAAACAATCCAATTGATTGAGCGTATGTGCTTTAAGAAATAAATATCAATCGTTTTAATTGCACTAAACTTATATGGATAGCAGATATAACTAAATGGGTAGCTGCTATCCCCTAGGCTGATCACCAGAACCCTCTCCACCTCCTCCAGAAGCACCACTGGCTGCGCTACTGACAGCACCACTAGCTGCACCGCCAGCCGCTTGAGCGGCCTTACCAGCAGCCTCACCAGCCGTACTTGCACCACCACTTGCAATACCAGAAGCAACAGAGCCGGCAGCTGATACCATCTTACCAATACTTATACCACCTAGCGCCATAGAACCCACATCCTGGACACCAGTCAATATTGCCAAGAAACTGCTTACCGATGATGAAAAAAGGTAAAATATAAAGGCAAATAGCATGAGTTTTAGCACAGCAAGCATATACGCCGGTATATGTACTGGGTTTATTATTGTAATCTTGCCAAAAGGCCCGAGATCTAAATGTGTTGTAATTTTGTTACCCACACTACCCTGACCTGATGCGCACGGATCAGTCTGTGTAGCATCTGTCGTCACACAAAAGATTGAATTTTTGCCCTTACATGCCTCCACCAGGCTCTGCCCCTGCCTAAGATCCAGATCCCCAAAGAATACATGATCAAAAACACCTAGCATAAGAGCAATAAATGCAAAAAGTAATGCAGGATAAAGCGTATATCCAATTACCATACTAAACCATTTTTGGAAAATCTGCTTCGTATATTCAAAAAGCATAAAGCAGAAAATTATAGGCGAAATAACTACTAGAACAGTTATAATGAATGCGGAAAGTATTACTATATGCACAAACTTCAATATCACCATCATAATCATAACACAGTATATTAACGATACTATACTAAGAACCAGTCACGTAAAAGATGAAATGTTGAAAGGAATGTGGTATTAAGGCATTAAAAGGGAATAAGAATGCCAAACAAATATAGTAGCGACACTAGTGATAAAGAGTGGAATTTAATAGAAAAAATAATAAATACGAGAAAGGGTAAGCAGGGCCGCCCACCACCTAAAGACGCAAGAATGCTATGGGATGCTATGTTTTATGGGGTTAGAAGTCAGAAGGTACGAAAAGTTTCAGTGGGTGTCTGGAGTAGCGGTATAAAGGTATGTTAAGAGGGCTTCGTTTTTTAAAAGTGTGAGCGCTTCACTTGTTATAGAGCCCTAATTACGGCGTTTTATGAGGTGACGTCAAACTAAGAACCAGTCACGTAAAAGATGAAATATTGAAAGGGATGTGGTATTAGAGCATCAAAAAAAGGAGAAGAATGTCAAACAAATACAGCAGCGACACTAGTGATAAAGAGTGGGATTTAATAGAA
>NZ_JAJBJB010000153.1 GCF_021811845.1 Candidatus Cyrtobacter zanobii
ATAAATATATTTACATTAATAATTATGAAAGTCATTTTAGATATTTTGAGAGTATTTGTCGAGGTCCTCTTCGTTGTCCTCCTCCTCTTCGATGATGATGTCCTTCTTGCGGTTGATCCGCTCTCTGAACTTGAAGTTCTTGTTGCTGTCTGGCTCCGTCGTCTCGCTGTTTAAGTCTTCAAACATTGTCTGCTTTTTGTTCGGCAGCGCCGTGTGCACGTTCGGACGCACGTGTCGGTGGTTGTCGTTGATCTCGTACGCGTGGCTGTGCTTCGGCGACACGCTTTCGTGGGTGTAGACTTCTTGCTTGATCAGGCCTTGCTGCTGACGCTTGCTGGTCTTTTTGCGAGCTCCGATGTAAATGCGTTTCGCTTTGTCGCGAGTCTTCGATGCTCGTGACGGCAGTCTGTCTCCGCCTCTGAAATGCGAAGTTATGGGTCTGCGTTTTTCGTGTTTGTGTTCGTTCTCGGCAACTTCGATCATGTTTTTGTCGATGTTTTGTGCGCCAGCCATGCCTGTGCGTCTGAATTCGCCTTTGGTTGCGAGCCTGACGTTGTTGTTCATACCGAATCTGAATTGTCTTGCCCCAGAATTAAAATCGTAAAATAATAAGTTATTTTGATTCTGCATGATCTGTTCATAATTCCTCTTGATTAATTGCTTGTTGATTAATTTCGATTTTTATTTGTTGACCGATATATCGACTATATTTTTGTGCTCTTGGAGGAACAAAATTTTCATCTTCATCTGGAACACTTCCTGTTTTTGATCTAAACATAGCTGTCTGTGCTTTTTGTTGAGAATTTTGTTTAAACTCGTAATGTTTATTAAATCAATTTAGCTTTAGCTATACAATATTACTTAAATTTTATACATTTGATTTTCTATCTTTTGAATTGGCATTTGTAGGTATAATCTCTATTTTATCATTTCCTTGTTCTCCTAACTGAGGAAGTTGTTTCTGTTTCCTATTCTAACCAATGAAACTAAAATGAATACCTCAGAAGATGCTTGTATATTCTGGAATGGCTTATTTGAGTATTCAAGTGTCGCTCTGATCGTCGGATGGTTGTTCCGCTGCACCTGCTTCCCATTCATGTTCGCGAACTTCGAGCTCGTCCCGAAGTACGGACAGTTGCCCGTGTTGTTGTAGTTGCTGCTCCGCCTGTCTGCGTAGTTTTCGCTTTGATGTCGCTTCGATTGTCGTGAGCCGATCTTGCACCAGCGCTTGCCTGTCTGGTCGTACAGCGTGAGCCGCTTTTTAGGGTTGAAGTAGGGCTGGGTTTCTCTGCACATGCCTCCGATGTTGTAGCTGCTTTTGATGCCTATAACACTCAGCTTGTGGCTGCCAGACTTGCAGGCCGACTGCAGCAGACAGTCGGACAGCTCAGCTACGACGTCTCTGCACGGCGCAGCTGCTGCGAAGCTCAAACGACTTACTTTTCTTGACGCCGGTAAACCTGTTTTGCGGCTTTGTCTCGCTTGCAGACTGGTAGTAGTTGGTCTCTTGACTGAGTGCCGCGAAGTTGTTGTTTTTGGAATTCACGTATTTGTTGAGGGCGCTGTTGAACGGGGAAGTGAATCCATTGTCGTCGTTCATATCCTCTGGCAAGGCTGATATATGAATCATTTTATCATTATCATTTGTTGAATGATTGCTATCTTTTTCATTAAAATATGCATTTCTGTCAAACCCTTTTGTTATATTATCTATTTTATTTTGTATTAAAATTTTTTGATTACTTGATACTATTGTTGCATATCTTTACTTATATACTTATAAGGATTAATTGATATTTTATTTTCAAGTTTTTCAATAATACTTGCTTTACGACCACTGTCTATTCTATCTTTGCTACCATTATATAATCCCTTGCACTGCTAAATTTGAAACATGAAAACCCTATAAAA
>NZ_JAJBJB010000154.1 GCF_021811845.1 Candidatus Cyrtobacter zanobii
GTACAAAAGGAGCGTTTTAATCAAGCCCAATCAATTTGGGATGAAGCTTCTGATATGCTTCATGCTGCTTGATCTCCAATTTTCATAACAAAATTATGGACTGTCAAAGTTAACTTGACGGTGCCATGAAAATTAATATAGAGCGTATAAAACAACGTACAAAACGCAATATTAAATCAGATTGGCCTCGCTTGAAAAGCGACCTTAAGTTGAGATGTTGGGTGATTTTATTTCCACTGACGATATTATTTCTTTTATCTATTTATATATCTATATTCGAACAATAATGGAGCTGGCAGAAAAGTGGAAAGAGTTTAAGTCTCCTTGTCCTGTCATGCCAGAGTATTACAGAGTGATGTATTATACTGAATTGCAAGGTGATTTGTTAAGCAATTGATATGGGGAAGATAACTTTATATTTCAATATCTTGGTAAATTGGCATGGGAAAATCTGCAATATATCAAATCTATATTACCACAGGATGATTACTTGGTGGATATGGTGGAATGGGATGTGAAATTTGCTCCTTACTTCAGAGGTGGGATGCGTGATGAATGTAATAAGCGTCATGAATTAAAAACATGGATGTAGTCAGCAAAATATAAAAAAGCCATAGCAAAATGATTGAGACTGAATTCAAGTTTTTTAAGATTTGTGGTTGTATTAGAATTTTAATATGCAATCTTGATAAAGAAATAAACGATATGGATCCTCCACCTAAAAATCGGCATTGTTTACTAAAGATAGAAAAAGTATGCTTGAGAGTATATTTTTGAAATTTTCACAAATTTTGTGCAAATTCTCACGAAAAAATTGCTGGATTAATGTTTTTTCTCAATAAAGCTATCTTTGATAAGCAATACCAGTTGATATATAGCTTCAGTTATTCTTGCACTTTTACTGCTTATGTATATTTTATAAGCAATTATAAATTATTATATAAGGTAGCAATGTATTATGATAAAATTCCAGCAGGTAAGAATCTGCCATCGGAGATTTTCGCGATTATAGAAATTTCATCAGATTCCTCGCCAGTGAAGTACGAATTTAACAAGGAGTACGGCTGCCTTATAGTTGATAGGTTTATAGCTACTGGTATGAGGTATCCTTGCAATTATGGCTTTATACCACACACATTGGGTGGTGATGGTGATCCTCTGGATATATTGGTTATTAGTAGTTATGGTATCGTACCCGGTAGCATCGTGCCATCAAGACCAATCGGTGCACTGGTTACAGAGGATGAGAGTGGCATGGATGAAAAAGTTATAGCTGTTCCAATAAAGGATTTTGAGATGTCAGAGATACAATCTATTGCAGATCTCCCGCGCTCGTTAACCAAGAAAATAGAACACTTTTTCTCTAATTATAAGAATATGGAGCCTGGTAAATGGGTCAAGGTTTCAAAGTGGATTGAGAAGGGGGAGACGCTCAAATTAATACAGTCATGTTTAAAAAACATGTCATAAGACACGTTCAATTTTAGATGCTATAGCAATATAATGAGCACGTAATAAGTAATTTTATCAAAGTGGACTTAATTACACTATTTATAAAGTTAATGGTTACATCACTAACTTTATAAATACCTTAATTATTATTGAATTAGGTTAATAAAATTACTTTTGTGTAATAATTTTTATATCGCTTTAGCCATATAGCTGATGTGCTATAGTATTGATATACCTAGCCTCGTATAATCGACTGTAAAACAAAGAGATTGATGCTGATTTATGTAACTCTTTTATAGGCACCGTCAAGTTAAGTAAGGCATTTGTATAAGCATGTAAATGTGATATCATATTAACGAATCAGAGTAAGTTGTATTCATGTTATATATACATGCAAAATCCATCTATTTCAGCTAAGAGGCACAGATACCCAGTATCAATAATCAGCCAAACAATATG
>NZ_JAJBJB010000305.1 GCF_021811845.1 Candidatus Cyrtobacter zanobii
CAACAAGGACCATTTGATGCAATTATTTGTAAACTTATTGCACTTTTTAAAAACATTAATGATCAGTCATCGATCGACAAAATACACAAACTCGAGACTTACTGCACTAATAACAACATCCCGTTGATGTCAAAATTCGAACATGTCAAACACTTGCTAACTCGATATTCTTGCAACTCAGCTGCAAACGTGTTCTTTACGTCGCCTGAATGCAAAGCCATTTGTGAAGAGTTTGGCAAGGTCGCAAGGACATCCAAAATGATCTTCATTCCGAAGACTGATAACTCAGGCAAAGACTACGTCGAGCAGCTGATGAAACACGCTGACATCGAGTTTCCGATCGTGATCAAGTTGAACAGAACAATCAACTGCAGTCTGGCGCATTCCAAGTACTTCGTGCACGACTCGGACGGACTCGACGGACTGTATAGCGACGAAAAGTTTATGAG
>NZ_JAJBJB010000155.1 GCF_021811845.1 Candidatus Cyrtobacter zanobii
GGCAGATTGAGATGTATATAAGAGAGACGTACTAAGTATGGAACGATAACAAGACACATAAAAAAGGGAATGTGAAATAATAGTAAGAAAAAAAGAAAAAGGCGAGGTAGTATCAGAGAGGCTAATTAAGAAAGTAGAAATAAAGAGAGCTGAGACGATACTGGAATTAGGGTTTAGGCATAAAGAGCAAATAGGGATCATAGGTGCTATACAAGATGAATATATACCGCTGCAAGTAGAGAAAATATCAGAAAAATATCAAAATTGTCCAAGATGTGAGGGGAAAACTAAGAAAAATGGGATGAAGTATACGGATTATCATAGCAGTTTAAGTGATCATAAGTTAAGAATACAGGGTTATGCATGCAGATGTGGTTGGCAAAAAAGACCAACAATACACGGAGAATATGGAACAAGCGTACATCCTGATCTGACAAAGATGCAGGGCATGCTAGGAGCTAAGATGCCATATAAAGAGGTTGAGGAGACATTAGAAAAGTTAAATTGCCAAAAACGTAGCGCAAATAACCATGTAAAAATAGCAGAGTGCACAAATATGATAGGAGGCATTTTAAGCAAGATTAAATCAGAAGAAGTAGTAGAGAGCAAGGGTGATGCAGATGATTTGTATATGTATGTGGATGGAGGGCATGTAAAAGATAAAGATAGAGAAAAAAGAAGCTTTGAAGCATTGCTAGCCGCGGTGTTTAAGGCAGATTCATATAAGAAAGCTGCAAACAGTAATACAGCTATACCTAAGCATATAGCAGCATCGGCAATTAATGATGGTGGCAAAACAATAAATAAGTACACGCTAGATGCGGCAAAAAAAGAAGGCATGAGCAAAAACACAGAAATAACTGCGTTCTGCGATGGAGCCGCAAACTGCTGGAGTATTGTTGATTCATTGGAAAGTCACTGCAAAAGCATAACTAAAATTCTAGACTGGTATCATATTAGGCAGGCATATGACAGAGCTAAAATAGCTTTCCCAGATTACACAGATAGTCTTGATTCTTCAAAATATAAAGTATGGCATGGCAAGCCGCAAGAAGCTATTAATAAGCTCGATGAACTAATAAAAGAGTTAGAGTCTAACAAAGTGCCTGAGAGAAAGATTGACAAGGCGGCCTCAATAAAAGGCTATTTGTTAAATAATATTGATAAATTAGTCAACTACATGGAAAGAAAAGAAGCTAATCTATGTAAATAAGCATGCAATAGTGCACCAGTAAGTGCTTATAAAAATAAGAAAATAGGCACGGAAAAGTGCACCACTATATTAGTTAGAAATAACTAAATGTAGGTGCAAAATTGTATAGGGTGCAAATGTACGAAGAAGTAAGAAGAGCAGTACTGGTAAAAGGAATTAGCAAAAGAGAGGTTGCTAAAATATATGGTATAAACCGAAGGACTATAGTGGACTGAAAAAGTCAGACAACAAAAAGAGTAGTTTTATTTCCTAAAAGATATAAAAATATAAATAAAAAATAAGAAGTATGAGTAAAAAAGAAAAAAGAAATTTTAGCGCTGAACAAAAAACAAAAATAGTGCTAGAATTGATGGAATCAGAGTTGACAATAGCGCAATTATCGAAGAAATATGAGATAACAGGCAAGACAATACAAAATTGGAAAAAGCAATTCTTGGAAAATGCATCATTAGCATTTGAGCCAGCAAAAGTAGTGAGCGAATATAAAAGTGAGATAAAAGAGTTAAAAGCAGAAAATGATGAATTAGCTAAAGCATTAGGCAAAGCTACAGTAGAGAGGGACTGGGCAGTGGGAAAGCTAAACAGCTTGGATATACCAAATAAAAGGGATCTTGTCGATTCCAAGCTGGACAAAATATCAATGGCAAGACAATGCGAATTACTTAAGATAAGCAGATC
>NZ_JAJBJB010000156.1 GCF_021811845.1 Candidatus Cyrtobacter zanobii
TTGGTAGGTATAATTCGCAATATTCAGTACAGTAAGTGCGCTCTTCCCACATAGCATATTACTTAATAAGTGTATGAGAATCATATTAATAAGACAGATTTTACATTATTTGCAACATAGTGAAATTAATGCACTTAGCCGAAAAGTTAATACTTGCAATGCGTGTTTATTTTTATTTGAGATTTTTAAGTTAATGGGTGATAATAAACAAAGTGCCGAAAAATGGCGTGCCGCCAGCGGGAATCGAACCTGCGACCTCTTCATTACCAATGAAGCGCACTACCACTGTGCTATGGCGGCTTTGAACGGTAGTTCTAACATATATAGGTAATTTTACAACAAGGAATTTGCTGATATTAGGTAGACAATACCTAACTGTGGAATTGCTTCACAATCTTAACTGCCCTGCACACATCCTTTTTTATATTAGCAGAGGCAAATGAGATTGAGAAATAAATAGAGACAATTTTATTGCTAAATTATCTCTATTTATGCCTTACAAATTGTTCCATGCCCTGTTGCCTAAGCTATACAACATTGCCCTCGCACATATTGATTACTAGATCAACTCTCTACCTGGCAAAACCAAAATTCAAATTGTCCTTTATTATTTTCATATAGCGTGGATTACAAGCAATACCATGCTTTTGCTCTCGACTACCATCATTACTGCTTACAACTGGATACTGATCCTTAGGTTCGTATTTTAAAAAATCACTTTTACTATCATCGCTTTGATGCAGGAAGTTAACACTAGTATCGAAGCCTTGTGCTGCCTCAGCCCCAACTCCATTTTTGATTGTGGCGCATGCACCTAACATCAACCCTATACCCTGAGCTGCTCCAGTACCAATCGCCCATGCTGCGGAACCCAGGGCCGTGACTTGAAGCCCCAATTGATGTGTTTTATTCTCACTAACGTATAGTGCAGCTAGCTTATGTGCAAATTCTGCAGCAATGCCGGAGGCTCTTCCAGCAACATTGGCAATGCATACAGCCAATGGACTTGGAGCCTCAACTGAATTAGCTGTCCTCCAGCCCTCACTCTTTGTTTGCTCAAGGTACTGACAGCGTATCTTATCCGCATACTGTCTTGAATTGCCTGCAAGTATCGCGCCATCACTCTGTGTAGGTTGAATAGTACCACATAATTCATCATTATGTTTAATAAAAAGCTCTTGTATTTCTACAGCAAGCGCATTAGCTTTTGCGCGCATAGCCTCTTGCTTTCCACCCCGCAACATTTTTGGTATATCATCTTTACTTGATGGCTGTTGCAAAAATGCTTCAAGCTCTACAATTTTCTCTAATATAGAGAAATCCTTTATTAATATCTTCCCATCTAAAACTTCTTGTATGAATTTCTCAATATCTGCTCGTTGTTGAGCATTCAGAAAGTGCCAAGCATACAACAGCTCTTCTACAGTCATGCTATCAAGCTGTGATAGTATACTAGAATTCAGGTAATTATATATATCATCAGTATTATGCTCTATAACACGCAAATAAGCCTCAGATAATGTGCCAAGGAGTGAAGTTAAGCCCCTCTCATACATGTTAATACCAAGCCACGACTTAAACCTCGATAAAACCCCCCTATTATTAAGCGCAAGTTTAATAGCATGCATCTGCTGAATGCTAGAGTGTATAATCTCCCATTTATACTTTTTAATATAGGCGTCGTCCATATCTTCACTTTGAAATATGGCTTTCCCTTTATATAACCCTGTACAATCCATAGCACCTTGTAGTTTAGCACCATATATTAGACCTGCTGCGTAAGTCGTTTTTTGTTCCTGTGTTTTTTTGTCTTTTTTTTGGACGGGCTTTTGTCTTTTTCTGATGATGCTTATGCAGCAGAAAAACCATTTTTGAGATTAACGATGCC
>NZ_JAJBJB010000306.1 GCF_021811845.1 Candidatus Cyrtobacter zanobii
ATCTATATCTAAACTTCTTGCATTTTATGGCAATTCTATAGCAATTACCCAGTCATAGCAACCATACTGATAAATTTATGCTATTTGTAAAATAAATGCGATTTTTATTCCGAATTCTATTTGCTTCCACATCAGCTTTGATAAGTGCATCTGTTTGCAGATCCAAACTTTGAGATCCATCTGCTTTCGAAACTCTAGCGTAGCCTACCATCTCAACCACCAAGAAAGATAAATTATTCCATGTAATCTTGTGTTGATTATCTTCTTTTCTAGTGCTTTTCTAGATCAATTCTTGTATCATTTCTGGCAGTAATATACGTTTTTCTGGTCATTTTAATACTCTCACAGGCTTAGTTTTTTGCCTGATCACCCATTTCTGGAAAATGATACTCAACAAATTGAATGTATGTTGTTGGGTCATTAGTGTGAGTATGAAAAGTATGAAAG
>NZ_JAJBJB010000157.1 GCF_021811845.1 Candidatus Cyrtobacter zanobii
TGCTGTTGGTGAGCGAGCTGTTGCATATACTGCTGTTGATGCAATTGGTTCATGTATTGTTGCTCTCTTTGTCTTTTCTTTTGCTTTGATTTAGATTTTGACTTTCTTTTTCTTCTTGGAACTGCACTATCTGGTCTTCTTGATTGCTTTGATGTAAGTCTACTTCCTTTTGATGATAAGCCATGTTTTGCAGTTGATGGTCTTTTCTTAGTAGATTTAGTTTTCTTATATTTCGTTCTCTGTCTCTCATGTGCTTGCATTGCATTCTGGTTCATCATCTGTTGCTGAAGTGCATTCAAGTACTCTTGATTTACTTCATGAGGAATCTGGTCACCTTCACCTTCTGCTTCTTGTTGTTGTGCGTATTGTTGTTGCATTTGAAGCATCATGAGCATTTTCTGTTGTTCTTCTGGAGGAAGTTTATTAAACTCTTCTTCATTTATCATGAACTCTTGCTCTTGCTCTTGCTCACCCTCTCCTTCACCTTCCTCAGCATGCTCGCTATTCTTTTTTGAATTACTCATCTCTTTAGCTTTATCGCTTTCCATCTGTTTCTGATCGCTCTTTGCACTACTATCAATTTGCTGGTCAATAATCTCCTTCATATACTGCTCATCTTCTTCATCCTCTTTATTTTTAGCAATCTTTTTATTCTCCTTTGGCTTATTTTTATCATCATCTGATTCATCTTTTAAAAGTCTCGGTTTTGCTTTCTTATCTGAGTCTTTATTTTGATGAAGTTTATCTGATTTATCTGAATCATCAATCCACTTTTTATCCTTTTTGCCTGAACTCATTCGATCCTTTCCTTTAGCATGTTTATCATTGCTTGAGTGTCCTTCATACTCTTCTTCGTCATCAAGCTCTCCTTCTAATTCTGCTTTCTGATACAGTTTCATCATTTCATGTTCTAAAAATTGTTTTTGATCTTCTGGGAATGCTTCAGGGTCTTTCTGGTATTCCTCGAATAGATGTTGGAGCACCATGTATTTTTGTTCTTCGTCAAGTTCGTCAAGATTGTCAATAACGAGCAGGTCATCGTCTTCTTCATCTTGATCTCCAAGAAGATTGCCACCATTAAAACTTCCCCCCTTTCCTCCTAGACTATCTGCTCGTTGTCGTTTTTGTTTCTTAGAACCGAAATCAACTCCTTCAGGTAATAAAGGATCGTTGAGAACATCAACTTTTGCTTTCGGTTTTTCTGGCTGTTTATTCTTTTGATCTTTATTATCTTGAACTTTACTTGGTTCTTTCTTATTAGCATTATTCAAATTTTGAGGCGATTTTTGTTCTTCTTGCTTTGGAGGCTTAAATTCTTGGTTCATAAGCAAGGCTTCTTCATCTTCATCATTTACTATTACCTGCTTTTTGTCTGGAATGTTTTTGCCATAAAAATCGAGGTCAGAGTAAACTTCATGATCATCATCCATATCATCATTACTATCGGCATGTCCTTTTCTTTTATCGCTTTTCTTTCGAGAGTTTCTATCACTGCTTTCATCTTTTTGATGTTTATCTCCTAAATAAAATATATCTTTATCATGATCTTATTGAAATCTAATTTACCTCCAGATGAAAAGAGATTTTTGGCATCATGTTTCATATCAATATCATCAATATCGGGGGAGTCTAAGCCGAGCCCTGCAGCTAACTTTTGAGTATCGGTCTCATCATTTGAATTGTCAAGAGGATCCTCCATTTTTGCATCGCTGTGACTTCTGTTTTTGTTTTTCTCCTTCTTAACGCTTGAATTATCTTTCTTTTTAGAAGAGGCGCCTTTACTATGAAGTTGTTTAGAGTCCATTGATTCTTCAGACTCCTCACCTTCTCCTTGATTTTGAACCATAAGAAATACCACTTGAAGCAGTACTTGCAGAAACTCGTCA
>NZ_JAJBJB010000158.1 GCF_021811845.1 Candidatus Cyrtobacter zanobii
GAATCTAATGTGAAAGATCGTTTGAACCTTCTATCCAGTCAAAATGAAAAGAATAGATTTATTACTGACAATGCTTTTTTTAAACAACTGATCTTTTTATATAAAATTTATTTTATTGTAATTTAGATAAATATACTCGATGATTGTTAAATTTAAAGCTAATTAATATATTACTACTTTGAACAATTTATCATTTTAAAAAATAATTAAAAACTAGCGATTATGTCATGTAAATGAAGTATATTATGTAACTCGTTAAATTAGAAGCTATATAAACATATTTTGATTCAATATTTTAGTTGCAGAAAGCCGAAAATTTAAATCATACTAGTTTAGCTAGAAACCCCAATAAGTTTATATGCATATGTGATTTTATAACATAGGCATAAAAGGTAAGCATAATCGAAAAGAAAAAGTATATATTATTTAATATTGTTTGAAAATATAAAGAAACAGATATAAAAAACAAAAATAAAAGAAAATAGACATTAGTTTTGATGCAGCTTTATGATAGCAACTTATTGAGGTTTGTAATATGGGCTCTGGTATCCTCTGTATGCAGTATCATGGTAACGGTGCACCTGTGGAGTTGCTGATACTGGACCTGTTGGCTGTGCGGCTGGCTTTGCAGCTGACTGTGCGGCTGGCTTTGCAGCTGGCTGTGCGGCTGGCTTTGCTGCTGGCTGTGCGGCTGGCTTAGCTGCTGATGGACTGCTTTGAGTAGCTGCAAGTCTGCCTTGTGTCACTGGTCGAGATGCAACTGGTCTGGCTGGTGCTGCTGTGGCAGTTGGTCTGCTTGCAACTGGAGCTGGCTTTGTTGCAGCTGCTACAGGCTTACTGGTTGTGGCAGCTGGTTGCGGGTTGTGCAGCGGCTTTCCGGGGTTGTGGCTGCTGGCTTTGCTGGAGTTTTTGCTGCTGGTTTAGCTGGAGTCTTTTCAGCTGGCTTTGCTGGAGTCTTTTCAGCTGGCTTAGCTGGAGCCTTTTCAGCTGGCTTTGCTGGACCACTTGGCTTTTGAACAGGTCTCGGGTCGTCTTTGATTCTGTCTTTAAGTGCAACCTTAGTGTTTTTCTCTTGATTCTTGATACCTGACTCAGGAATTTCGTAGCTTGTGACCCAGTTTCTGCCTCTTTCCATCCACTGGCCGTCTGGTCCGATGACATCGACTGGTGCCCAGTTGACATACTGAGTTTCGATCGGTTGCTCGACGTTGGTTGGCTCTCCTTCTTCTAAATCGAAGTACTGAATCACTTTCGGAGAACTGTCGGTCACGTTAGTGTCTGGCTCTAAACTGAACGACTTGAGGGCAGCTCCGCCGGTCTTGTGCAGCATGTTTGGTCGTTTGTCTAAAATGTTTCTGACGTGTACATATGTGTCTTGGTTGATCTTTTCTCTGAGCACGGTTCTCTGTTTGTCTTGCAACACGATGAAGGGCGCTTCTTCGATGTTGAACTCGGTCTTAGTTCGAATGTTGTCAGGGTTTCTGAGGTCGACTCTCATCAGGTGCAACTTGTCATCAAACATTTCGACCCAGTCTTCGGTCGATCTGCCGTACTGGTCGTGGCTCATGAAGATGCCGAGGATTTTTGAAGACAGACTCGAGAACCAGTCTTCGTCTTTTGAGTTGTCAGTCTGTGAGTCGAAGAACAACAGTCCGATAGTTTCTTTGTCGTTTTCTTTGAGGAACAAGTCGACGTCTTCGGAGCTGGAGGCCTCGAAGACAGTCGATCTGGCAGTCCATGTCATGCAGACAAGGAGCACCAACACGCAAGCGCTGAAATGCTTCATCTTGAATCTTGGATTTAAATTTATATTTATATTATCAGCGTTGGTTTTAAAATAAGGGGTTTTGGGGTTTTGGGGTTTTGGG
>NZ_JAJBJB010000307.1 GCF_021811845.1 Candidatus Cyrtobacter zanobii
GTGCATGAGAGCCATATTAATAAGACAGATTTTATACTATTTGCAACAAATTAATGCGCTTAGCTGAAAAGTTAATACTTGTAATGCGTATTTATTTTCAAGCTAACGAGCAGCAGCGCATAAAGTGCTGTAAAATGGTGGTGGAGCTAGGCGGATTCGAACCGCCGACCTTTTGAATGCCATTCAAACGCGCTACCAACTGCGCCATAACCCCAGAGCCGCACATAATAGCAATTTATCTATAGTATACAAGAGGCAAGTTTGCTATACGAATTGTATTACGGCGCTGCTGACAAAATAACTTCAATGAAGGGAGCTTTTACGTTATACTCTGGCGATAACACCTAAAAGTATGAGGAGTGTTAAATTATACCTTTGTAAATGATCTCATATCCTATTGGAATAGGTATAGTGAAGTAGATAATACTTGGTGCAGTAAAAATC
>NZ_JAJBJB010000159.1 GCF_021811845.1 Candidatus Cyrtobacter zanobii
GTATAGCTTTGAGCATGGAAACATTTATATGCAGACAGATAAATCATATTATATTGCAGGAGAGCAAATAACTGGAAATATTTATCTTAACTTATCGATGGGATACCCTGCTTCAAGTGTAGAAATTGAAGTAAAAGGAAAAGAAAAATGCAAATGGGTAACGAGAGAATCTAAGCAAGTAAAGGAGGGAGAAAATACAAAAACTGAGTTTGTTGATGTATATCATAAAGGTGAAAAGCAAGTCCTCTCCTACCAAGTCCCGATATTTTACTTCCCCGGCGGCATGGCTCCTCCAGGCCAGTATTCGTTTCCGTTCTCGTTCTCGCTGCCGAGCAACGTGCCCGCAACGCTGTTCTTCTGCGGCCTCGACAAGTCGGTGGCCCGGATAAAGTACACTCTGAAGGCAGTCCTCGAGTCTAAAATTGGGTTTAATGTTAAATAAGATGCAGTTCAAGCAGGCTCTCGTCATCCGCCAACCGAATTATAGTTCAACATTAAGTCCAGTTCAGACTGATTCGAGAAATGTGTATGCCTGTTGATGATTTGGAAATAAAGGCCAAGCAAGAATCACTACTCAATTTGAAAAAGATGGATATACTCCAATTGAAGTATGCAAAGCTATGTGAGATATTGATAACAGTCAATGCACTGGAATCATCAATAGCATATCGATTAGATTAGAACAATATGTTGAGCTCAGAGCAGGAGATGGACAAACTTATAATAATAGACATATCCTCGAGCAAAAGAACTATGATGGATTGGGAGCAAATCAATCTACAGGAGGTATGAATAGATATTTAGAGTTAGATCTTTCTCATATTAAACAACAAGCAAAGAGTTTTGAGGACGGAAAAATTTTAGCTGGAGATAATCTATATCTTGCTGAAAAGCTTCAACCTACATCAACAGGTTCTATTGCAAAGCTTTATTATCAACTTACTGTTTTTTGAAATTATGGAAGTTGTTGAGCTGAAGAACCTCACTGAACAATTCCATTAACAATAACTCCACCTCCTTTACCAAGTTATGGAATCGTATCTGCACCTCCACAATGGGCTCCAACAATGTATAGTTGTTTCAACTTTTCTCTTCCTTCACCTGGACAAGTGATGGCTGCTACAGTACAACCAGTTGTGCCTTTAAATGCAAGCATAAGCTTTAAGGTAAATGAGGAAGAAAAGTATTCCCATCCCCCACCTCCAGTGCCTGTTCCTGTTTCTGCAACAATATCAATGCCTGTACCTGTTCCTGTATCTGCCAAAGTATCAATGCCAGTACCAGTTCCCGTACCAGGAATTAAACTCTCAATAGATACAGATTTGGCAAATAGTGAAAACCCTATTCCTCCTCCAATGCCAATTCATGTAAATGCAAGAGTAAGTTGATTTAATATTCATTTTTATTTGCTGACTTTACTTTAATTCGGTTTCTTTATTCAAACTAATATTAATTAAAACCGTGCATAGGTCGTTGATTCTGATGAGGAAGACGGATATAATCATGCTCACATGAATATAAACATGGGTATTCCCGGAATTTCTGGAATGAATATGGAGATGCATGGAAACGTAACAACCACAACGACCTATCACAGTGAATCTACTGTAAATGGAGTTACAACAAGCACAACTTTAAAATCCTCAGGTCCTCCACCTCCTGTACCCGTTCCTGTTCCTGTCCCAGCTCCGGCACCAGTTGGAGCTCACGGCGAAGTAAACATGAACGTTAACTTTGGCTTCCCGTCAATGACAGTTGAAACATCAGTCGATGACGACTTCCACGGACAAGCTCATGCTCAAGTAAGCTTCCCTGGAATGTCGATGAATATGAAGATGGAATAATTCCAAGCTTTGCTTTGATT
>NZ_JAJBJB010000308.1 GCF_021811845.1 Candidatus Cyrtobacter zanobii
AACATATAATGTTACCATATTTATCATTTCAATCGACATTAATGTATATTTATACATCGGTTTATAATAGGTTTTTGTTTTTTTCTTTTTTTCAATCATGAACAACATTACATTTATCTGTAAATGTAATTTGATTAGCTGTTTTAGTACCGCGTTCATACTCAACAGCCCGCATTCAATTTTACTATTATTATCGAAAATTATTAGTTTATCAACGTCAAATAACAAAATATATTTTAAATTATTATAAGTTTACAATTTATGAACTAGTTAAGATTCAAGAATATACATTAATTCGTTTAATTTTATGTTCACAATTTTGTTTTTTTAAGAATTTTATTGAATTATTATTTCAACGTAAGTTTATATTTTTAAATTTTTATATAATCTCCTCATTATTTATAGTATTATACCCTCACGATGTTATTAGTTTTATAAT
>NZ_JAJBJB010000160.1 GCF_021811845.1 Candidatus Cyrtobacter zanobii
CCAAAACCCCAAGCATTTTCTTTCGATTGAGAATATTTTATCAATCACATTTATTTTTAAAATCCTTTCTTTCCAACAATGAAAAATCCGTCATTATCAACCGTTTCTTCTTGCTTTTCAGGCTTTCCTTTTTTGTTTTGGTTCCAGTTTTGTCCGCCTTCATTCTCATACCCTCCATATCCTCTGTGGTATCCAGAGTAGCTATTGTCATAACCTCTATTATCTCTTCCTCCTCTGTGTCTGTAGCGTTGGGGTCTTCTTTGACCTCTATTATAAGGTCTTCCTCTATATTCCTCATTGTCGTGTCTGTCGTAGTGGTGGCCTCTTCTATATTGTCCTCTCCTTTGTCCTCTTTGATAGCCTCTGGTTTGATGTCTGTGAGCGCCTTCTTCCTCAACATCTTTTTCTGCTTCTGCTGGGGCTGCTTCATCAAAAGCCTGTTCAACTGGCTGCTTATTTTCTTCGATTGTTTGTGGCTCTTGCTCAGCGGGCTGTTCTTCTTGTGATCTATTATCATTGTCATCATCGTGCTCTTGGTCGTGATCTGGTTCATCATCGTCATCGTCATCGATTTGATGCCAAATGCTTTCTATTTGTGCATTAGTTTCATGTTCAGGCTCCTGAAGTGTATTTTCTTCCACCTGTGGCTCTTCAACTGGCTGACTCTCGCTAATAATCAATTGCTCAATTTTTTGTTCTTCAGGTTGTGAGAAAACTGGAGCTTCTTCATGAGGAACTTGAGCTTGAGGTGCAGGAACTCGATGTGGAGTTTGTTGAGAAGAATACATCATTGGATACATTCCAACTGGTGATGACATTCCCATCATTGATCCAGGCATTCATCCTCCAAAAACATTCATTAGGGAATTATCCATTGGGACTAGCTGATGTAATGTATTAACAAATTTAGGATTCTCTAAAGCACGATCGATTGCATCAGATAGTTGTTTATAAGTTACATTTCTACATCCAGGGACTAATTGACTATCTTTGTTTACAAGTCTCTTAATTCTATCACTTGAACTATCGATCATCTCTTTAAAATTGATTTTCTGTGAAAACATTTGACACATCATAAAGAGTTGATTAAGAGCAACAGATTCTTCATCAGTAAAATACTCTCCGCGAACAAAGGGTGGATCAAGGGGCATATAACTATCGATTCTAAATCCCATGATGACAAACATTGAACAATAATCTGAAGTTCTTCTAACCGCGTCATTTACAATATCTTGAGTCTGTATATCAAATTGTTGCTTAGCATCGAAAAAGCCTTGACTCCTTCCTTGTGATAGTGCCTCTGCAGCAACTTCCTGACTGACAGACTGCCTTCCGTCCTCAAATCCTCGCTGATAGCCTTCGTTTCTGACCGCGTCGACGTCCACTGCGGGCTGCTGGGGCTCGGCCTTGTCTTCTTCTGGCTCGGACTCGGCGTCTTCGTTCGGAGTCTCTTCTTTGACTTCATCCTGCTTGGCCTGCTCGTCCAGCGACTGTTTGTGGCTCCAAATTTGCTGGCAGTGGTTGTCGAAGTTCTTCACGTACTCGGCGTTGATCTCGACGAGTTCTTTGAGACTCTGTTCGAGTTCTTTCTTCTTGGACAGCAAATCTCGCTGCTCAGCGGTCGGCTCGGCACCGCCTTGTATCTTATCTTCGATCTCTTTGATTCTGTTAAGCTTCTTGACGTACTTTCTGAGTCTGCTGTAGAGAGCCTTGAAAAATTCGTCTTCATCGGTGGCTTTGGGATACTTGCTCTTGAAATCTTTGAGTTTATCAAAACTCGCGTTGAAATCTTTGCCCTTCATCTTAGATCTACTAAATTTTGAATTATATCAATTTTCAAC
>NZ_JAJBJB010000161.1 GCF_021811845.1 Candidatus Cyrtobacter zanobii
GGTAATGAAGATATGATAGGAAAATATGTTAAGAATCAGGGCTGTCAATATCAGCAAATCCACAAAGATATGCAGTTGAAGTTATTCTAGTCCGATACCCCGTAGCTTGCTGCGGGGTTATTCATTGCAGCTCGGGTTATATTAATCTCACTGCAAGCTTTATATTTGAAATTGATGGTACTGGTATTTTTGGTTTTGGAAAATCTACAATAGAATGGAATAACATTACTCAGCAACATGCTTTCGGGTAAATAAATCTCAATTTAACAAAAAGATAGACGATGTTGATATATTTACTCACAAAAAAACTATAATTTCATCTTTTGAAGACATGTTAAAAATTGCAGAATTAGCAGCTTTGGAAGGTTTAATACCTATAATCAATAAGGCGAGAACCCATACAATGGATTGGATAATGCCAGGTTTAAGAGCAACACAAGAATGGTATAAAAAATACAAAGATGTTTTGAAATCAATCAAAATAACTTAAACATAATGGCACCCATCATTCCTAGTATTGAGATAGAAACAGGCATAAACCACCTTAGTAAGTCGTTTTTCATATTAGCTATCTCAATTCTGACATTTGCCAAATCCTCCTTAGTAGCAAACCTATTAAGATCTTCCCTAATATTGGCTAAATCTTCCTTAGTAGCAAATTTGCTTAGCTCGCTCTTAATATCAGCAATATCCTCCCTAATATTGGCTAAATCTTCCTTAGTAGCAAATTTGCTTAGCTCGCTCTTAATATTAGCAATATCCTCCCTAATATTGGCTAAATCTTCCTTAGTAGCAAACTTGCTTAGCTCGCTCTTAATATTAGCAATATCCTCCCTAATATTGGCTAAATCTTCCTTAGTAGCAAACTTGCTTAGCTCGCTCTTAATATTGGCAATATCTTCCTTAATGTTAGAAATATCTCCCTTAATGTTAGAAATATCGTCTTTAGTAGCCAAGTGCGATAAATCAAAAGCAGCAAGCTCCAGCATTGAAGTAATAATAATGCGCGCTTGCTCTTCTGGAAGGCCAGCATTTTTTAAATCTGATATGTGTTTGTAGGTATCAAAGGCTTTGTAATTCACTTGCATTTATCAATCCTTATTATGTGCGGCATTGTAACATAGCAAGACCCAAAAAGCAAAAAACGGCAGGTGTTTGCAATATGTATTCTATCTGCTTATAATAGCAGCTTAGCAAAACACAATAACATTTTTAAAGATGTCAGAAGATAATAAAACAACTGAGCAGAATGTAGCCGAGAGTAGCTCATCTGTTCCAAGCACTGGGCATAAAAAGAATTCAGCTAAAAATGATGAAACTGGTTCTATAAATCAAGATCAGCGAGCATCTAGCCAATCAGTTAATGATGTAATAGATAAAATAAGTGGTCACGTTAAAGAGGTAACAAGAGAGGCTGCTAGAGAGGCCATGCAAGAGCAATTAGCTGAAATGGATAGAAGAGAAAGTGAAGAAGCAGGTGCCTTAATCAGGAATTTTAACGCAAATTTTGATCAATTTTCCAAAGAGAATCCAGAAATTGCGGAGAAGATAGTAAAGCTTACTGGCGATCCAAATAGCGAGCTATCAAGAATGGGTAATGGAGATTTCTCTTTTCTTTTTTCAAATGCGCCTCAGATACTTGCTGAATTTGCTAAAAATCCCAACGAGATAAAGCAATATAATGCGCTGAGTCCAGATAAAAAAATCGAGAGTTTTCACCTAAACATAGATAGAAAAGCCTCCTGATAATGGGCAAAGATTTCTGGCGTTGAAAGAGCCACCCAAAGCTTGATCGAGCCGTAAACCATTTCCCCTTTTTTGGAGACGATTTTTGTGCGCC
>NZ_JAJBJB010000010.1 GCF_021811845.1 Candidatus Cyrtobacter zanobii
GATTTAACAATGCGTCTTTGGGCATATTTTGAGGATATTGGCAACTTTATAAAAGAACAGAATAATTTTATATCTATCTTTGGCTAACACCCCCTCTCAATCTATTCTGCCTATACTATCTGATACTGGTGTAGCGCCCAAAAATCAACATAAGCCACATCATCATGACAACAACACCTTGTTGCACATGGTGTACTTTTAAACTTATCTATAAATAACGCACACCCCATAATACCAAGCGCTGAGCAGAGTAAATGCTTCCCTACTAATAACATCCAGTTACCAGTAACAGAATCATCATTATCATTGCATTTAATGAGTGACCAAGATACACCACATAACATCGTAGCGCACGATTGAACAGCCATTAAGCACGCATGCTGCTCAGTATAGGATTTACCAAAACATGCCCGCAACAACACATTAAACAGTGCACACGATGCAGAGCGAAGCAAGGCATTCTTGCGCATAAATATAATATCTTCATCATCAGGCCAACTCGCTGCGTAAATCAGGCAACCAGTTATCCCAACCAGCGCACTATGTAACACCTCCCTTAGCCCAAAACCACTTAGCGACATAGTAGATATATAAAATAAGCGTATAATTAATATTTACATAAACGGCATGTCTACGAGTAAGTGCTTTCCCTAATCTTTTTCATATAGAAGCCTGTTCCAGCTGGTATTAGCCTACCAACTATAACATTTTCCTTAAGGCCAATCAGATAATCCTTTTTACCAGCTATAACAGCCTCTATTATCACCCTAGTTGTTTCTTGGAATGACGCAGCGGAGAAGAAAGATTCTGTCTGCAACGAAGCCTTGGTTATACCCTGCAACACAGGAGATACAGAGGCTAAATTTAACCCCTTAGCGGCCATGTTCCTATTCTCCTTCTCAACTTCGAGCTTATTCACATGTTCACCAGCTATAAACGTGGTTGAACCAGCATCCCTAATCTCAACCTTCCTCAGCATCTGGCGTAAGATGATCTCTATATGCTTATCACTAATAAACACACCTTGCAGCCTATAAACTTGCTGTACCTCATTAATCATATATGAAGCAAATGCCTGAACACCCATCACCCTTAATATATCATGTGGAGAAGGACTGCCCTCCATCAAAGTATCGCCCTTTGAAACCATATCCCCTTCAACAACAAGTATCCTGCGCCCCCTAGGTATAAAATACTCTACACAATACTCAGGGTTTTCAGTGGACCTTACAACAAGCCTCCTTCTAGATTTATAATCCTTACCAAACTCAACACACCCATCTATTTCTGCAATCACAGAATGCTCTTTAGGCTGCCTTGCTTCAAAAAGCTCTATAACTCTTGGCAGACCGCCTGTTATGTCCCTACTTTTTGAGGACTCCTTTGGTATCCTTGCCATAATAGTACCAGGCACTACCTCATCCCCTTCAAAAACGGTTAATATAGCACCAACTTGCATATAATAATTGGCATCTAGGCCGTTTGATAATTTTAAAACTTCTCCATCATCATTAACAAGCACTATCCTAGGTCTCAAATCCTTAGCTTTGGAAGATTTTTTCCCATCTGAAACTACAAGATTGACTATACCAGTAGAATCGTCATATACCTCAGAAACTGAAACACCTGGTATAATATCAACGAACCTAACCTTCCCTTGCTTTTCAGAGACTATATTAATAGAGAATGGATCCCATTCTGCTATTTTATCGCCCACTGCTATTTCATGACCATCTTGTACAAGAAGCTTAGAAGTATGTGGAATTTTATATCTTGCTTTCTCCACATTATTCATATCAAGAATCAAAACCTCACAGTTCCTGCTCATTACTATAACACCACCGTGCGAATCAATTATTGTATTTGCATGTACGAACTTAATCTTACCTTTATATGAAGAAACTATGCTTGATTGCGCAGCCGTTCTTTGGGCGGCACCACCGATATGGAATGTCCTCATTGTAAGCTGGGTACCAGGCTCACCGATAGATTGTGCAGCAACAACCCCAACTGCCTCACCTAAATTCACAATTTCACCAGTCGCAAGGTCACGACCATAACACTTAACACAACACCCATGATCGTTTTCACATGTGATAACCGATCTAACTTTGATAGAATCTATCCCCGCCTCCTCTATAAGCTCTACTTTCTCCTCATCTATCATTTCAGACTCGGAAACTATCACCTTACCAGTAATAGGGTTCTTTATCTCATTTACTGCAATTCTGCCAAGTGCCAGCTGTGATATTGTTACTATAATTTCACCACCTTCCACTACAGGCTGTATTATGAGCCCATTTTTTGTACCACAATCAAAATTTGTAACTATACAATCTTGAGCAACGTCAACAAGCTTTCTCGTTAAATAGCCTGAGTTAGCAGTCTTAAGTGCCGTATCAGCAAGACCTTTTCTAGCACCGTGTGTTGAAATAAAGAATTCAAGCTCACCAAGCCCTTCCTTAAAGTTTGAAACAATAGGAGTTTCTATAATCTCACCACTAGGCTTTGTCATCAAACCCCTCATACCTGCAACCTGTTTTATTTGGGAAACAGAACCACGTGCACCAGAATCAGCCATCATATAGAGCGAATTCATCTTCTCTATTGAGCTATCCCTACCCTCGCCTCTAATACTGCTAATCATGTCCACGGCGACCCTATCTGTGCACCTAGACCAAGCATCAATGGCTTTATTATATTTCTCACCACCAGTAATCAACCCGTTAGAGTACTGCTTCTCATACTGCTTCACCTCCTCTATACAGCGCGCAACATGCTCTTTTTTAGATTCTGGTATGATCATGTCATCTTTACCAACTGAAGGCGCAATCCATGTAGAATAGTCAAAACCCATCTTCATGATCTTGTCCGCAAAGATCACTGTATCCTTTTGTCCGCACTTCCTATATACCAAGTCCATCAAATCCGAGACAGATTTCTTCGTCATCAGTTTGTTCACAGCATCAAAACCTATTTTGGATGCTTTTGGTACTATATCATAAAGTATTACTCTGCCAGGCGTAGTATCTGCAAGCGCATAACTTTCATTACCCTCTACGTCTATAAACCTACTCCTACATTTGATTTTGGCGTGCAGTGCAACAGCACCAGAATACAAGGCATGTTCAATCTCTGCGATATCAGAAAACACCATCCCCTCACCCTTTTGCTTAGCAAATTCTAAAGTCAAACAGTAAAGCCCTAGCACGATATCTTTACTAGGAACGATAACAGGGCTACCATTTGCAGGGCTCAATATATTGTTGGTGGACATCATCAGCACCCTAGCCTCCAACTGCGCCTCTATAGAAAGCGGCACGTGCACAGCCATCTGGTCACCGTCAAAGTCTGCATTAAATGCACTACACACAAGTGGATGCAACTGTATTGCTTTTCCTTCAATAAGAATAGGTTCAAAGGCTTGTATACCAATTCTATGCAACGTTGGCGCCCTGTTTAAAAGTACAGGATGCTCCCTTATGACCTCATCTAGTAAATCCCAAACCTCTGGCCTTCTCATTTCAACCATTTTTTTGGCCGCCCTTAAAGTAGCGGTGATTCCGTACATCTCAAGCTTTGAGTATACAAACGGCTTAAAAAGCTCTAACGCCATCTCCTTTGGCAGACCACATTGGTGCAACTTCAGCTCGGGCCCAACAACAATCACAGATCTACCAGAATAGTCAACCCTTTTCCCAAGAAGGTTCTGCCTAAACCTACCCTGCTTACCCTTCAGCATATCGGCAATAGATTTGAAAGGCCTCTTATTCGCATTCTTCAAAATCCGCCCCTTTCTACCATTATCAAAAAGTGCATCCACCGCCTCCTGCAGCATTCTTTTTTCATTTTTTATTATGATATCAGGCGCACCAAGATCCAGTAATTTACGCAGCCTATTATTCCTATTAACAACCCTTCTATAAAGCTCGTTAAGATCAGATGTTGCGAATCTACCTGCATCCAGCATCACCAAAGGCCTTAAATCAGGCGGCATCACTGGCAGTACCTCAAGAACAAAATTAGCAGGGTCATTACCCGATTCTATGAACTGCTCTATTAGCTTAAGCCTCTTTACAATCTTTTTCTTTTTACTCTCAGATGTTGTACTTTCAAGCTCTGCCCGTAATTCTATGCTGATCCTCTTTAAGTCTAATTCCTGAAGCATTTTTTTAACAACCTCAGCGCCAGTACCAACTTCAAAGGCCCCCTCCCCAAACTGCTCTATGGCGTTATTATATTCATCTTCACTAATTATCTGCCCACTCATAAATGGAGAAAGCATAGGGTCAGTAATTATATACGCTTCAAAGTAGAGAATCCTCTCCATATCCTTGAGCGGAATATCAAGCAGTATACTAATTCTAGATGGGAGCGATCTTAAAAACCATATGTGCACAACAGGGCTTGCAAGCTCTATATGCCCCATTCTTTCTCTACGAACTTTGGAAGTTGTGACTTCTACACCACATTTTTCACAAACAACGCCCCTATACTTGATCTTCTTATACTTACCGCACAGACATTCATAATCTTGCGCGGGACCAAATATCTTGGCACAAAAAAGACCATCGTTCTCAGGCCTGATCGTCCTATAATTTAACGTATCGGGTTTGGTGACTTCACCATATGACCATGACCTTATTTGATCAGGACTTGCCATAGATATAGAGATCGCATCAAAGGACCGCGCAGAGCCATCCAATAGCTCATATCTATCTTTTAGTTTACTGAAGTGCGTAACTACACTAGTAAAATCCTGCTTATCCATAAATATTCAATAAATAATATTAATGTTTATTTTCTTGATTAATCATTTGTATATTCAGCCCAAGCGATCTTATTTCCTTAATCATCACATTAAATGATTCAGGAGTACCAGATTCAAACGAGGTATCACCCCTCACTATGGATTCATACACTCTAACCCTACCTGCAACGTCATCAGATTTCACAGTTAACATCTCTTGCAATGTGAATGCAGCGCCATAAGCCTCAAGCGCCCAACATTCCATTTCACCTAAACGCTGCCCACCTGAATGTGATTTTCCACCAAGCGGCTGCTGAGTAACAAGGCTATAAGGACCAGTAGACCTAGCATGCATCTTATCATCAACAAGGTGATCCAATTTTAGCATATACATATAACCAACAGTAACTTCACGAGAAAAATACTGCCCAGTTCTTCCATCACGCAATAATTCCTGACCGCTAGTATCAAGTGCAGCCTCAACTAACATCTTATTGATATCGTGCTCTTTTGCACCATCAAACACCTGTGTTGCAAATGGCACTCCCTTCTCAAATCTTTTTGCAAACTTCACCAATTCTTCATCAGATAGCGAAGAGACAAACTCAGTTAACGCTTTTCCATTGACCAAATCACCAGAATATATCCTAAACAACTTGTCCTTCAGTACATCAGCACTTAACTTCTTTTCTTCTAGTGCAATCGCCATATTGAAGATTTGCTTACCAAGATTTACAGCGGCCCATCCAAGATGCGTCTCTAGAATCTGACCTATGTTCATCCTTGATGGCACGCCAAGCGGATTAAGTATTATATCTACAGGAGTCCCATCATCTAGGAATGGCATATCTTCAACCTTAACTATTTTAGATACCACGCCTTTATTACCGTGCCTACCTGCCATCTTATCACCTGGCTGCAATTGCAATTTCATTGCAATACTCACCTTCACAACCTTTAGAGCGCCTTGTGGCATATCATCACCACTCTGAATCTTTTCGACTTTTAGCCTCAAAAATTCGTCTAACTCCTCAATAGATGACTTATACTTTTCTCTGATAGCCGCCATTGCGCTATTTACACCCTCATCCTCCACTGTCATACTGATAATAGAATGCAGAGAGCAAGAATCTAACAATTCACGCGTAAGGATTGTGCCAACTTTCAGAGATTTAATATTACAATAAGAGAGCTTCTTACCATCTAGAATGGTCTTGGCACGCTTTAAAGAAAATGTCTCCAAAACAAATTTCTTATCATTTATGTCCCTCGTAACCTTCTCTATTTCTTCTCTTTCAACAGATATAGCCCTCTCATCCTTATCAACCCCTCTTCTTGTATAAATCTTTACATCAACAACAGTGCCGCTGGCCCCAAGAGGTACTCTAAGAGAGGTATCCTTCACCTCTTTTGCCTTTTCACCAAAAATAGCCCTAAGAAGCTTCTCTTCTGGCGTTAATGGGGATTCAGTTTTTGGCGTAACTTTCCCAACAAGGACCTCTCCTGCCTGAACCCTAGCACCTATGTTCACTATTCCAACTTCGTCCAAATTCTTTAAAGAATCTTCGCTCAAATTTGGAATATCCCTTGTTATCTCTTCAGGACCCAATCTTGTATCTCTAGCAATTACTTCAAATTCTTTAATATGCAAAGAAGTAAAGGCACCATCAGCAACAAGCCTCTCAGATATTATAATTGAATCCTCAAAGTTATAACCGTACCAAGGTAAAAATGCCACAAGCACATTCTTACCAAGCGCAAGCTCACCATTGCTGGTTGATGCACCATCCGCTATTATATCCCCCTTTTCTACATGATCACCAACCGAAACCAATGGGGTCTGATTAATACAAGTCCCCTGATTTGTTTTTATAAACTTATGTAACTGATATATATCAACAGAAGCATCATACTTAGAAGCTATTATAATCCTAGTCGCATCAACCTGCTCAACAATACCAGAATTCCGGGCTACAATAACGGCGCCAGAATCGCGCGCCACAACGCTCTCCATCCCAGTACCAACCACAGGAGCCTCACTCATTAATAATGGTACCGCTTGTCTTTGCATGTTGGAACCCATCAAAGCCCTATTTGCATCATCATTCTCTAAAAATGGTATGAGCGCAGCAGCAACGGAAACCAATTGCTTTGGAGAGAGGTTGATATAATCTACATCTTCTGCAAATGCAGTTATGCTCTCACCATTTTTCCTACACCCGAGCGTCTCGCCAACAATCTCACCACTTGCAGAAATTTCAACATTAGATTGTGCTATGGTATACTGCCACTCTTCTATCGCTGAAAGGAAATCTATTTGAGTTGTAACTTTCCTATTAATCACTCTGATATATGGGGACTCTAAAAACCCATACTCGTTTATCTTTGCATAGGTAGCTATAGAATTAATCAAGCCAACATTCGGGCCCTCAGGCGTTTCTATAGGACATATTCTGCCATAATGTGAAGGGTGCACGTCCCTAACCTCAAAGCCAGCCCTTTCCCTTGTAAGTCCACCAGGACCAAGTGCGGAAAGCCTGCGTTTATGTGTGACTTCTGCAAGTGGGTTAGTCTGATCCATGAACTGAGAAAGTGGCGAAGTTCCAAAAAACTCCCTAAGCACAGCAGCAAGAGGCTTAGCATTCATAAGATCGTGCGGCATCACATTATCCACCTCAACAGATGACATCCTCTCCATTATCGCCTTTTCCATTCTAACCATCCCTATTCGCAACTGGTTCTCAACCAATTCACCAACAGATCTTACCCTTCTGTTTCCAAGACTATCAATATCATCTATCTCACTGAACCCATCTTTTACCTTGATCAAGTGCTTGATAACACATATGATATCCTCTTTGGAGAGGATCGTAAAATCTTCAGGTGAATCTGCGGTCCCGTGCTTGTAATTCATTTTCATGCGGCCAACGCTTGAAAGGTCATACCTGGCCGAATCAAAAAATGAAACGTGTAGTAAATTTCTAGCAGCATCTAACGAAACAGGTTCGCCTGGCCTTACAGATTTATATATTTCACTAAGCGCACCCTCTTCATCTATAACTTTATCCGCAAGTAAAGTATTACGTATATAAGGAAAAGTTTTATGATTATCTATATTTAAAACTTTTATAGAACTAATACCGAGCACGTCAAGCTTCTCGAACGAAGATTTATTAAGTTCCTCGCCAGCATGTATTATTACATCACCATCATTATTGTGAACATCCTCAGCAGAATACAGAAGCATATCGCCATCAAGCACAACTCTCTTATACTTCCCATCAAATTGCTCAGCAAGCTTCGCTGCCGCACGAGAAGAAAGCCGCGTACCAGATTTTATTATAACCTCCCCAGTATCATCCTCTATGATATCATTATGTACCCTGATACCTTTAAAATCCTCTGCTCTAAACACAACTTTCCAAGAGGTAGACGAGGATTTATAATATGTATCTACATTATAGAACAAACCCAATATGTCTTTGCTATTATAGCCCAGAGCCCTTAATAAAGTTGTAATATGTAATTTTCTTTTTCTGTCTATTCTAAAGAATATTAAATCTTTGACATCAAATTCCAAATCCAACCAAGAGCCTCTATACGGTATTATCCTAGCATAATATAGATATTTACCAGAAGCATTACTCTTACCATCATCTCTATAATAAAAAACGCCTGGAGACCTATGCATTTGAGAAACAATCACCCTCTGCGCTCCATTTATGATAAAAGTACCAGAATCAGTCATAAGCGGCATATCAGCAACATATACTAATTGCTCCTTAATGCCCTTAATCTCCTTAACGCCAGCCTCCTCGTCGTTCTCCCATACAACAAGCCTAAGTACCAATTTCAAAGGGGCAGCATAACTCATCCCCCTCTGAATACTTTCAGCAATATCATACTTGGGTGACTCTAGCACATAACCAACATACTCTATGGAAGCCCTGCCCTCATAATCAGAAATAGGAAAAACAGAGCTAAAAACTTGATGCAACCCCCTATTTTCCCTAGATTCATACGGAACACCTGGCTGCAAGAAATCTTCATAAGATTTCTTCTGAACGTGCATCAAGTTTGGTATCTCCACACTGGAAGCAGACCTAGCAAAATCCCTCCTAGGACAAGGTTCAAAGTATTTAAAAGACATAGACCGAAAAACAGAAACCAGTAAGATAACTCTTGTAAAATAATTTCTTCTGTTATTTCAGCGTGACCTTACCACCAGCTGCCTCTATTTCTTTTTTCATCTTTTCAGCCTCTTCCTTAGAAGCAGCCTCTTTGATAACTTTAGGCGCGCCCTCTACAAGAGCTTTTGCCTCAGTAAGACCAAGCCCAGCAATCACAACCCTAAGAGCTTTAATCACACCAAGCTTCTTACCGTCTTCAATACTTGTTAGCTCAACATCAAACTCTGTTTTTTCTTGAACGGCAGCAGCTTCAGCCACAGGAGCAGCTGCAACCTGTACAGCAGCACTAACGTTCCATTCTTTTTCAAGGTTCGCTATCAAAGCAACCATATCTTTAACAGATAATGAGGATAAATCTTCTGTTATTTTATTTAGATCAGCCATATCAAAAATTAAATATAAAACGAAATTTTAAGAAATAGAACTAGAATACATACTCAACAACCTTACAAAGGCTGAAGGAACAGCAGACATCCTAGCAAGGAGCTCAGAGCGCAAATGAGGCACAGATGAAAATCTGGCAAGGCTCTTAAGCTCAACATTATCTAAACTATCATTACCAATAGAGCACGATAATACTTCTAGCTTACCCTCAAACTCTTTTTGAGCTTTTACAAGTACTGAAAGAATTGATAAAATATCATCACCATAAACCAAAGCTGTAGGGCCTTTTAGTATACCCAAAAAAGATTCATACCGAGTACCTTTAAGCGCAACTTTAGCAAGCGTATTCTTGGCGACACGATAACAGCCACCAACGCACTGAAGTTGCCTCCTGATTCCACGTATTTGGGCAGCATTCAACGATCCAGGCCGCAGTATAAATACGACAGGGACTGATAAAAAGAGGTCCGAAAGAGAGCGAACAACCTCTTGATTCGAAGCTTTACTCACAATAAATAACTAAAAACAAACTACACAGATAAACTACTCACATCCAAAGGTATAGAAACACCTTGAGAAGACCCTATATATATAGATCTCATATAGATCCCCTTAGCCCCAGAAGGCTTGGATGCCAAAACAGCACCATAAAGTGCTAAAACGTTCTGCTTTATAGCCTCAATCGAGAAACTAAGCTTACCTATCCCAGCATGAACTATACCAAATTTGTCCGCCTTATACTCCACATAGCCAGATTTCACCTTCTTCACCATACCCTCTATATCCATAGAAACAGTACCAAGCTTTGGATTAGGCATCATACCTTTTGGCCCCAGCACCCTACCTAATGGAGCTAATTTTACCATGATATCTGGAGTTGCAACACACATATCAAAATCTATATTCCCAGCCTTCACACTTTCTATCAGACTGTCCTCACCAAAAACATCCGCGCCAGCAATTTTTGCTCTTTCAAAGCTGGCCTCAGTGGTAAAAACTGCAACCCTCACAGTCTTACCAAGACCGCTTGGCATTGAAACAGAACCACGCACCATTTGATCAGAATGCTTTGTATCAACTCCAAGATTGAGCACCATATCAACAGTCTCATCAAACTTCGCAGAAAATTTCCCTTTATATGAATTGATCAATAAATCCAGCGCATCTACCAACCCATACAAACGCCCCGCCTCCACTAGCGAAGCGGCGCCACCCAATCTTTTTCCCATCTTATTCACCTTCATAAACTTTTATACCCATAGAAACAGCAGTACCGACCACCATCCTCACAGCAGAATCTAGCCTATCCACCAACATATCACCCATCTTCTTTTTGGCAATTCCCGTTACAGCCTCCATGGTCACGCTACCAGCAAATGAACCCTTACCAACCGCACTACTACCTTTACTAATATTAGCGGCCTTTTTTAACATATAACTCACAGGCGGAAGCTTCATTATAAAAGAAAAGCTTCTATCACGATTTATAGTAATTTCAACAGGTATTGGAGTACCAGCCTCCTCATCTTTAGTTTGCTCATTAAATCTCTTGCAAAATTCCATTATATTTATCCCTTTAGGACCAAGAGCAGAGCCTATAGGTGGGGCAGGATTAGCCTGACGCGCAGGGATTTGGAGTTTCACTACAGCAGAAGCTTCATTTCTCTTTTTCATAACAGATATAAAAACAAAATATTAATTCTTTTTTACTGAGCACACTTGCCAAAACTCAAGCTCAACTGGAATCTCTCTACCTAATATAGAGACAAAAACCTTCATTTTTTTCTTATCAGAATAAATCTTAGAAATTTGGCCAGTAAAGCTCTCAAACGGGCCATCCTTAACCAAAACGATCTGCCCCTCTTCATAAGAAGAAACAGCATCAGATTCAGATTTCGAGCTTTGTATATTTGAAAAAACTTTTTTCACCTCATTCTCAGAAACCATAACAGGCCTCTTAGCGGAACCCAGCATTCTAGAGGCTATTGGCACACTCTTTATAACAGATAAAGTAGCATCGTTAAGGATCATATTAACAAAAATATAACCAGGCATAAACTTCTTATTAAGCCCTTTTCCACCAGAATCCACTGGCGAGACGAAATCCACAAAGCTGGAAGACAAACCGCGCTTAGCCGCCTCAACCTTAATACCCTCTATCAACTTGTCCTCACGACCAGAGGTGGAATTTATTATATACCAACGAGCAGACAAAACTAAAAACCCTTAAAGACCAAGAAATAAATTTATCAACCAATACGATATAGTATCAGAAAGAAAAAAAACCAGACCGGAAATACAGACCAACACAGCCACAAAGACTGAAGAAATAGCAACCTCCCGAGGAGTAGGCCAAGAAACAAGAAAAGCCTCATGCTTCACCTCTCTCAAAAACTTAAGCCACTTCATTAGCATGCCCGAAGAAAAAACAAGAAGGGCGCATGATAATACGAAGCGCTCCAATGTCAAGTACCGCAAATGGCTTCACAAACTTAATTTTTAGAAAATTTTACAAGCAACGCTCGCGCACCCAATACAAAACAGCCATTATAAGGATATGCAAAACAGGCTTATACGCAAAAATACAGAAAGCCGCAACACATTAATTATGGATACCACCGCTCATCAGCACAATAGGCAGGGTTGCTTTGCATTTAGTATAACTAAAGCATAAGACAACCCATATTAATAACCTATTAGCGGCTTATGAATATAAGCTTGTCTCTATCTTGTGCTGTATACCACCTATTTTTGGCTTGCTATCAAAATTATCACCTATTGCGATCTTGATCGCTTCCATTGCACTAGAAACAGGCAGAATTTCAAGCGTACCCCTTATTTCCAATGGTATCTCTTCTAGATCTCTCATATTCTCCTCGGGAATAATGACCCTTTTGACTTGTGATCTAGAAGCAGCTAACAACTTTTCCTTGAGGCCACCTATCCTAAGGACACGACCACTAAGGGTGATCTCGCCAGTAATTGCTATATCTGCATATATTGGCGCCTTAATTAATGTAGACAATATGGATATGCATATACCAACACCCGCAGAAGGCCCATCTTTAGGGGTAGCACCCTCAGGTACATGTATATGTATATCTGTTTCCTTAAAAATTTTATCATCTATACCAAAAAAACACGCCTGAGACCTAACATAGCTTAGTGCTGTCTCAACCGATTCTTTCATAACATCGCCAAGCTTACCAGTGATCTTCACCTTTCCATCACCCTTCATAGCAACAGATTCTATTTCCAGTATATCACCACCAGCCTCGGTATAGGCAAGCCCATTCATAATCCCTATCTTTTTTTCATTCTTGACAAGGTTGTTTATATACTTAACAGACCCAAGAAAATCCTTCAAATTACCTCTTGAAACAATTTGTCTTTCATAACTATTATCAAGCAGCTTCTTTCTAATAAACTTTCTTATTACCTTAGCGATATCCCTATCAAGCTGTCTAACACCAGCCTCTTTCGTATAACTTTCAATAATGAATTTTATGGCCTCCTCCTCGAACACCACCTCGCCCTCTTTTACAGAATGGAATTTATTCTGCTTAGGTATAAGGTATTGTTTTGCAATATTGATCTTCTCCCCATCCGTATATCCAGAAAGCCTTATCACTTCCAGCCTATCCAGTAGTGGTCTTGGCAGCTCTAAACTGTTCGCAGTTGCGATAAACAGCACGTTAGAAAGATCATAATTCACGCCTATATAATGATCACTGAAGGATCTATTCTGCTCTGGGTCAAGAGCCTCCAGTAGCGCAGAGGATGGATCTCCCCTGTAATCAAAACTAAGCTTATCTATCTCATCCAATAGAATCAGTGGATTACTGGTCTTAGCCTTCTTCATAGCCTGTATAATTTTACCAGGCATAGCACCAACGTAGGTTCTTCTGTGACCACGTATCTCAGCTTCGTCACGCATTCCACCTAGCGCTATCTTCACAAAATTTCTACCAGTTGCAGATGCAATGGATTTAGCAAGCGAAGTTTTACCAACACCAGGAGGGCCAACCAAGCATATTATAGGCCCCCTCATATTGTTCGTTCTAACTGTCACAGATATATACTCTAATATCCTATCTTTGACCTTCTCAAGACCATAATGGTCTTTATTTAATATATCTTCAGCTTTTGCTATATCCTTATTCACCTTGGACATCTGCTTCCAAGGCACCTCTAACAACCAGTCTATATAGCTGCGTATTACAGACGCCTCTGATGACATCTGATTCATCATCTTTAATTTTTTGATCTCAGATAAAGCGGTATCTTTTGCCTCCTTAGACATCTTAGAATTCTTGACCTTTTGCTCAAGAACCATCAGTTCCTCTTTATAATCCTCTTCACCAAGCTCTCTATGAATGGCTTTTAGCTGCTCATTTAAATAATAATCTTTCTGGTTCTTTTCTATCTGATTTCTGACACGGTTTCTTATCCTACCCTCTGCCTTCAACAACTCTATCTCAGAATCTATATATACGAGTATTTGCTCTAATTTTTTGGGTATTGAGGTGATCTCTAGTAATGCCTGCTTTTTATCAACAGGTAGCATTAAGTGCGAACTAATTAGATTACAAAAATCAGATAGATTTGATATCTGAGAGATATTATCATTTATAGTTTCTGGGTTGATTCTCTTATTAATAGACAAATACTCTTCAAACTTATCTTGCACAGAGCGCTTAAGTGCCAGCACCTCCTTCTCATCCGTATAATCATCATCCATCAGTGGCGAGACATGCGCATACATTGTTTTTGCCCTGGTATATAACTTATCTATCTTGACCCTTTTTATCCCCTGAACAACGACCTTTATAGTGCCTTCTTGCACCTTCGATGTTTGCAATATCTTTGCCAGTACACCAACAGAAAATATCTCTTCCTGCTTTGGCGTATCATTAGAAGCATCTTTCTGCGTTATTAAAACAAGCGTGTTACTATCATCCACACTCTCAAGCGCATTAATAGACTTTTCCCTACCAACAAAAAGTGTTACCATCATATCAGGGAACATCACCAAGTCTCGAAGCAAAAGTGCAGGAAAGCGGTCTTTCATGTTACTTTTATTAACAAAATTCACTCTAAGGCCTAAATATAGGTTGTAATAACTTATTGACAAGTGTAGCAGCAGAATTATTTTCCTCTCAGTTGCAGAGATTCATGACATTTAAAATCCAATACGAATAAGTAAGCAGCCCGCAGCTGGCGCACGCCAAACAGCTTGAGGCACGAGCAACAATCCATAACCAAAAGAAACCCTAAATTGAACATACTAACTTTGGCACAGGCTTATTCAAGGCGCGGCGCATACTTTTGCACAGACTTCACCCAAGGAGCTAATTTAACAAGCTGCTTTACAGGCACAACCTCACCAAGGTATTCAGGATACCTCGTCTTTACCTGCTCTATCACATAGTCTATTTTATAATAAGCCGTATCTATTCCATGAGCTATATAGCGAGTCTGCGAGCCATCAATTTCCACACCGCCAACATAAATAATATCACCGCCCTTCACAACTACATCAGTTATCATACCCTCCAGATTGCCTCTATAAAAAACATTACCAATCATATGTGTCTCAAAAGATGCAAATCTGTACGTACCAGGATCTACAATCACCATATTAATAAGACCAATCCCAGGCTGCCAATACCCTAATGATGGATTCCAACCAGCATACTTATTGGAAAATGTACTACCCGATTTAACAGAACCATCAGCTTCTACTTTCTTAAAATCAATACGACAATGTGCTGAAGTGTCAAAAGAATCTTTCGGCAACATAAATTCACAATTATATATAATTGCAGCAACCTTATTACTCTTTAGATCTGCCACATCTTGCTTTGCTGTATGAAAACAGGACGTCAAAAAAAATGTGGCTAGCAGTATAACAAACCTTTTACACATATCTATTTCTTACCAAAAGAATCTTTCATAAATTTCGTCTCCTCACTGAAACACATTGGCTCTACCTGCATACCTTTATTCAAACCAACTACCTTTTCAGCAACCTGCCCCGCATCCTTCTCGTTTAGCTCTATTTCTATAGCAAGGGGCACAATCATACTCTTTGTAACATCAACCTTTAAGTTACCAATATACACTACACCCCCCTCCTCTATTACAATGTCTTGAAGCAGTGGTGCGGCATTAGGTAATTTTGTATATTTGGTACCCTTGCTATTATTACGATGCATAGAACTAGTCTTAATATCTGCAAAAAACCCAATCAGCTCATAAACCCCATGCTTGATATACTTCAAATCCATAGAGCCACTAATTAATATTTTATTTGTATGGTTATTCTTTTCTGCCCATATCATTGTGCAATCCCTGGCTAGGGTTTTGACATTAGAAAAGAAAATATCATTTATTGGCCCAACAAACCGACAGCCACCAATAACAGCAGCATCACTATCTTGGCGCACAACATTGTTTAACGGCTCTTCATCACGCATGCAAGAAGCAGTAACAACACTGACTAATACAAGAACTACAACACGCAACATAAAACACTAAAGTAATATCACAGCGCTAAGCGTATCATATACTACATAATACCTCAATATATTCGCAATAATATATCAATTAAACCAAGTAGAATTTTGCACAATAACTATATCACCACCCTCTAAAAGTAGCACACACTTTGTGTAGGCTACTTTTGCGTAAGGTACCTTGTATTTGTTGTATCCCTATTACTTACAGCCCTTATCCTGCTCTAACGCGTCTATTATCTCTTGCTTAGCAAGCAATTCTGAAAAATGAATACCAGCCTTATTACATGGTGTGTATAGTATATTACATGGAACGCCTAATTTATTATTTAAAGCTAGGAATTTGCTGATTTCTTTTGATTTAAGCGTATAGTCTCCTTTTAAAAGGATTACACCTTTCTCATTTTTAAGCATCTCAAGAAAATCATCTGTAAATACCCTATTTTCGTTATACTTACATGTCAAACACCAATCTGCAGTAATATCCACCAATACAACCCTTCCCTGGCTAACATATTTATTCAGTCTCTCCAATGAAAATTGCTTCCAGTGTTTACTTACATCTTTAATAACTACATCATCCCTTGGGATTAATAAGATAATAGCCAATGTTAAAAAGACAGCAATTGCTAAGTATCTTTTATCCGTTCGCTTTGACGAAATTAATAGTATCAAAACGATAAGCACGATAATGAATGTTGCAATACCGCTCCAACCAATATGTCTTTGCAGTACTGGCATCAGCCATATGGCTGTCAACATCATCATAGCTGCAAAGAATTTTTTAACCTTGACCATCCATGGCCCAGGTTTTGGAATAATATTCATTAGGCGCGGCGATATAAGGAGTAATAAATATGGAAAGGCCATACCAAGGCCTATACATAAATATATGCAAAACACTACATATGCGCTTTGTGAAAGCGTGAATACCAAAGAAGTTGATAAAATTGGTGCTGTACATGAAGTTGCAAGCAATGTACCAAATGCGCCATATAAAAAATCACTCAAATACCCACCAATACCGTTAAACAGATTATTAACTCTATCACTTATGAACCGTGGCAGACTTATTGCAAATACCCCAAATAGGCTATTTGCAAATAAAACTATGGCAGCGATAAGAAAAATTAAAAAATACTTATTTTGAAAATGCATACCCCAACCAGCAAATTGACCAAGATGCCTCAAAATTGCAATTATGAATGCATTGATTATAAAGATAAATAAGATACCAGATACAATACTAAGCAAGTGATACCTTATTTCATGCGCCTTCTTCCCGCCTTTCTTAATGATAGAAATTATTTTTAATGATAACACAGGTAAAACACATGGCATAAAATTGAGCATGATACCACCAACAATGCTGAACATGCACATAGCCAGTATATTTCCCCAAGGGACCTCTTCATGGAGCTCGTGATCTATCATAAATTCATAAGATAGTTCTTGCTCCATAAGCGTACACTCATCGCCGCAAGCACTTGCCTCTACCACTACAGTAAACCCAACAGGCTTACTTATATCCTCAGGCTCCACTAGTAGCGGTATTTCTACAGATCGTTGGTAATAGCTTGAATCATCACCCACCTCCGATCCTTTTTGCTCTAGCGGGAAATATATTCTATAATTCTTGATATTAGATGTTTTTGTGACATTTATTGAGAGAGGTTTACCAGTACTACCAGCCGAAGGCCCATACAGCTTCCAGCCCTCTTTTATTTCAAACCGTATAATAGCTTTATTGTACAGGTGGCTTATGTTAAGCCTAAGCGGGACATCTTGTGAGAACGCATTTTGTGTTATGAGGCATAGCACTAAGTATGTTGTTATATTTTTTAAGTATCGCATGACGCACATAATAGGAGTAGATGAAGTCGGCAGAGGGCCACTTGCAGGCCCAGTTGTGGCAGCAGCTGTTGTAATTACAACACAAATACCCACAGTCAAAGACTCCAAAGCACTCAGTAAGAAACATATACAACACATTGCAAGAATTTTAAAGGATTCCTGTATTTACTCAATCGGCGAGGCCTCTGTTGAAGAAATAGAAGAGCATAATATACTCAGCGCTACAATGCTTGCTATGAGGCGTGCCGTTTTTGGCATACCAAACTATTTTGAGAAAAAAATTCTGATAGACGGCAACCAAAATCCATTTAAACACTACCAAGAACTAGATACTGAAGCTATAATAAAGGGCGATTCAAAAATCGAATCTATATCTGCAGCTTCAATTATAGCAAAGGACTATAGAGATTGCCTCATGTCATCCTTATGCACAGAGCACCCAGAATACTATTGGAATAAGAATAGTGGATATAGCACCAAAGAGCATATAGAAGCTATTTTAAAAAACGGCATCACAAAATACCATAGACCATCTTTTTGCAAAAAATGGTCATAGCAAATGCACATTTTATGAAGCAGTTACAAGGCCTAGCGCTAAAGTTGTGCATATATGACGGCATTATACATATAATATCACGGCTCATAGCTTGACGCATAACACAATCAAATAATAAGTTTCTAATATATAAGAAATCTTTTATTAATCTTATGAAACCCAGAGAAGAATATACTAATATGCAGCGAGAGGCTGTTGTTATGTGCTTTGCAACAATATTAGCCGAACAAGGAGCTGACAAGCAAAACCAAGAAGCATTTAAGCGGTTTGTATTGATATGCCTCGATCTTGCACGAGCACTTCAGGACGTTAAGAATTTGCAAAGAGCGCTCGATGGAGCAACACAAGGTGCAACAACTGGTGGGGCAGCACCTGGCATAATGCAGCAGTCGCTTGAGGATCCATTTTATGCAGCAACACAAGGTGCAACAACTAGTGAGGAGGCACCTGGCATAATGCAGCAGTCGTCTAAGGATCCATTTTATGCAGCAACACAAGGTGCAACAACTAGTGAGGAGGCACCTGGCATAATGCAGCAGTCGTCTAAGGATCCAAGGTATGTTGCAGAGCGTACGCTAACAGAAACACAAGCTCTATATAACAAATTCTGCACAGAGAATCCAGATGTACTTGAAAAGTGCAAGCAGCTTCGTGAACTTGGGTGCGCTGCTGAAAAGCTACTAGGTACGAAGTTTGATGCAGACACAGAACGCATAGTTGCTATAATCAATAGACCTGCTGCGTAAGTCGTTTTTTGTTCCTGTGTTTTTTTGTCTTTTTTTTGGACGGGCTTTTGTCTTTTTCTGATGATGCTTATGCAGCAGAAAAACCATTTTTGAGATTAACGATGCCGGCGA
>NZ_JAJBJB010000309.1 GCF_021811845.1 Candidatus Cyrtobacter zanobii
ATATTCTTCCAAATACAAGTAAAGAAGGTTATGCAGATGCTGAAGCAAGCACAAGAAAAAGACAATCAAAGACTGCAATTGGAGGCAAAAGAACAATAGTAATTTTTTAATTTAATAATATACAGAATATATCCAAGTCGAAGAAAATAAAGGAAAATCCGATAGTTGGTTCAAAAATGATGTATGATTCTCAAAAGCCTTGAAAGCCATTATCGCTTGAAAATACTGAGAACTTAGAAGGAATTGAGTTTCAAGCTTTTCTAAATGACCATAATGAATTTGAAAACGAAAACTTTGGAGAGATTAACGAAAATAACGGAAGATTCAATCATAATTTCAAATCCCAAACAACAACTTTACCATTCCACAGTTCATTGGGGATAGATTTCCTTAATTTGTTTGCAAATTCAGGCTCTTAAGTCTATCATAGTAACAA
>NZ_JAJBJB010000011.1 GCF_021811845.1 Candidatus Cyrtobacter zanobii
TAGTAAATTATCCTGATATATAAAATAAAAATCTCAACAGTATATAATCTAATTTTGATTAATAAAAAATAAGGTGCTACCTTCGAATATATGAATCATTTTATACAATATGCTTTGACTTATGAGCTCTAATAATACTGATGACATTCGCGCATGTATAACTAATATCGCAATTGCATTTTCGAAAAGTGCAGAAAAGGGGGTCTTCTTTCTTAAATCCGCAATCAGACCAGAAAATCAAGAATCTAACAAGAATTTTGATGACCTAATATCCAGCATGAGACATGGTCTTGCACCACAAGGTGAGTTACTAGATAAAGTCGTAGATAATATGATTCTTTTAAGACAGTTATGTTCTGCACATAACTCCTTGAAGCTAGTTGCCGAAAAAGAGATTGCTACAATAGAAAGCTATGTTAGCATATTAACTAGGAAAATCGCATAATATTTTCTACAACACCATTTATAGCTCATATATTAAGCTATCTCCTCCGATCACACCCTCTTTGATATTGATATTGCAGCTTTCGTAACAAACCTCGCTATCACCTTCACACCAGCCTGTATCACCCCAATACTGGCGTATGAATCACCTATCCTTTTATGTTCTAGCTCTTCAAGACGAAAATTTTCTATGGTATCAGCAAGTTCATTTTCATTGATTGATTTTAGTATTGCCACCTGATCTTTGTAGTGCTCATCAATCACCTCCTCAACGGCAGAGGTACAGGCCATCGCCGCCCCCTTGCCCAAAGCCGCAGAAACAAAACCCATACAAAACGCCCCCACGTGCCAAACCTTATGAAAAAATGTAGGGCGCACACCCTTTTTGATCATCAAATCTTCAAAATATTTTAGATGCTCTAGTTCCTGCTCCTTCATATGCTGCACCTCACTTAGCGTGGCATCGCTACTACCTAGTCTTTTGCTTAGTACACTCAACTGACCTTCGTATATCCTCTTCGCGCCATACTCTCCAGCGTGATTCACTCTTACCAAAGATTTAATATACTCTTTTTTTGACCGTATTAGAATATGCATAGACCAAGATCGTGATAATTAATGCAAATATGCATGAACAAAATAAACCATTCCACACAGAAAGCGATAGACCAAATATTTCTATAGCGGGAACGGAGCAGTTACCAATTGGCGCTCCTTTGACAATATCCATCAATTCTTGAGCAGATGTTGGATTCCCGATGTAGCCAGTACAAAGCGATTGATACCGAAAAACCCCTTGCTCCACACCGAAATGGAAAAAAGATAGCAATATATTAATAAATAACGCAGATAATATAATGAATGTAAAATAGAATCTAATATTTTTTGTAACAAGTAAAAACGGAGATGATACCAATATAACAAAGAACGGTATGCGCTCATATATACATAACTTACACGGTGCAAGCTGCAGAAAGTACTCTGCATAATATGCAGACACCAATGCAGCCACAGACGCAAAAAGGCACATACACGATATGAAATGGTATGATTTATCTATACTAGATAGAAAAGAAATATTATATAATAAACTACTCTTATTTTGCATTTGGACCACTTATCTCCCAGCAGATCAAAGTAGCATAAAAATTTCATTGGAGAAAATGATATATTGAATTTTTATATATTAAGAGCTATAAGACGGGTTACTTATGACAATCTGTGTATACATGCAAGGTATTAGTATAGAAGAGATCAAGAATGTGATCCCACATAGAGCTCCGTTTTTGATGATAGATAGAGTTGATTCAATCATACCACAAAAAAGCATTGTAGCAATAAAGTGCCTTTCCTCAAACGAACCTTATCTTGCTGGCCACTTCCCAAATTTTGCCATAATGCCTGGAGTCTTAATTGTTGAGGCAATGGCGCAGGCCGCAGCGGTTTTAGCTCTTTATGGCAGTGCAAATCCAGAGGGGAAGATCGCTTATTTCACATCCATAGATAATGCCAGATTTTTAAAAAAGGTTGTACCTGGCGATGTTTTAAAAATACATGTACAAAAAATAGGCTCAAAGTTAGGGCTTTGGAAATTCAAGGGAGAAGTATTTGTAGAGCAGGATCTTGTATGCAGGGCGGAGTTTTCCGCTATGATGGCCTGACTTCCTTATAGTATGAACAATATTATTTGGCAGTATTATGATATTATCAGAATACTGACCAACATACCGAATGAAATAATAATATTTATTTATTATATTATTAATCGTAGAGTTGCTATTGCTGCCACACTTGTAAGATGCCTATTCATTCCATATGTTGGTATGCTGAAATTGTTATGGATGGTTCCAATAGACCCATTGCTAAAAAACTCTAGATCTGCATTTTCATTCCCAAGTACACATACTGTTTCAATTTCTATACCGTATTTCGGTCTTGCTATCAGCTTGAAAAGATTTGGAGTAGTTTTATATGCGCTTTACCCAATATTCATTATTAGTATTTGTTTCGCATATGAATTCTTCCATTTTCATTCGCGATATGATGTGATAGCAGGTTCTGGCATCTCTCTAATCGCGTATGTCTTTATGTGTATATTTGGGCAACTTATCAAAAAGAAAACAGGGTATATCACTATCCTAATTTTTATACTCTTCAGTTATTATACACTATTTTTAACAGGTGATTATGAAACGCTGCGTAAATATCATATAATACTGTTTACCAGTATTATATCTATGATTTGCATACTTGGCATGGCTGGCGTATTTAATAAAAATTTACCAACAAGCATTATAGATAGGTTGCTTTCTTTTTTTATAGCCATTATTTTATTTAAACTTCTAAGTTGCTCTAAACTTTTAGGTGGTATGAGTGAGATATCAATAGAATTTTTAAAAGGCCTTTTGCTGACGCTTATTATATTTGTATTACCAGATATATTGGCATTACGCTTGAAGGCTGCTGCGTGCTACTTGAGCAAATTGCTAAACCCAGACCAAGGGTAATGTTCTGTGGCCTTAACAAATCAAGCACATGGCGCGCTATTGATTGTTATGGCGTCGCTTTTAAATGTCATTAACAATAATGTACAAAAATACCTAATCTCGAGTAATATAAGTGGGGTATTGATGTTTTTTTACATAAGTGCATTTGGGTTGCTTTTTATGCTACCTGTTATTTTATATAAATGGCATGAAATAAAATCACTATTTTCCAATAAAAAAATAGCACTCCTAAATTTTTTAAGAGGTGGGGTGGGGTTATTGGGATTTTTACTTTGGGTATATGCACTAGAGAATGTATCGGTATCACAATGCGTTGCAATAAGCTTTACAACGCCATTGTTTATTACTTTTTTAGCATCAATCTTTCTAAAAGAGAAAGTATCCAAAATACACTGGCTATTATTATGTGTTGGATTTATAGGCACGTTGACAATCCTGCGACCAACACAAAATTTCAATATCTATTTTTGCTACCCTCTTTTTGCCTCGTTTCTATGGGCATGTAGTGCACTTATACTTAAAGTCATGTCTATTAACTATAGTGTGCAATCTGCAATCTTTCTTCCAAAATTCATAAAATTTCTAATTGCATTCGCTGTTTTGGCATTATTTAAAGACGATGCAGAGAACTATATAATATATAATTCAAATTTACTGTTAGGTCTGGTTGTTGCGTCGCTAATCAATATAGCTGTTATAGCTATGATGGCAGTTGCGTATAGAGGTGTTGCAATAAGCGTGATTATACCATTCGATTTTACAAGATTGATATTCTCGGCTGTGGCTGATTATATGATATACGCAGAACTTATTGGATATACAACAGCTATTGGATCCTGCCTCATTATTATTTCATCCACATACATATATAAAATTCACTCACCAACAAGACCACACACTAGCTGATATAGTGAAGTAGATAATATTTTGTGCAGTAAAAATCTCTTAATAAGTTTTTATACTGTGTAGCAATTTTGGTGCACCAAATTATATGTGAATCACTATATATTTGCTATAGCTTATGCAACAGAGTATTAATTAGACGGTATTCCTAAGGCATAAATTAAAGGCAGCTTGGCATGTTTCTTCCCCGATCTCTGCTATACAATTTAACATATGCTCAAGTATTCACAGTCACGCAGAATAAACTGCTCCATCCCAGGGAATGGTTTTGTACCTAAATTATAATTTGGCCTTAATGCCAGCTATGGCTTTAGCAGGATTCAAACCCTTTGGGCATGCTTTAGCACAATTCATTATTGTATGACATCTGTATAACTTGAACGCATCATCTAGCTCCTTGAGCCTCTCATCCTGCGCATCGTCGCGGCTATCTTCTATCCACCTATATGCCTGTAACAAAGCGGCGGGGCCAAGATACTTCTCGCTATTCCACCAATAACTTGGGCAACTTGTTGAACAACACGCGCAAAGCACGCACTCATATAAACCATCCAACCTCTTTCTATCTTCTTCGCTTTGCAACCTCTCTTTATTTGGATATTGCTCAGAGCGTAGCCACGGTTTAATACTGGCAAATTGTTTATAAAAATTAGAGAGATCACACACCAAATCCTTTATCACATGCATATGCGGAAGTGGATATATGTTCAGTTCACCAGATGATGATAGTTCAATATCCTTTGTGCAGGCAAGCGTATTTACCCCATTGATATTCATAGAACAGCTACCGCATATTCCCTCCCTGCAGGATCTACGGAACGTGAGCGTTGGGTCGATTTCATTTTTTATCTTAATGAGTACATCAAGAACCATCGAGCCACATTCGTCCAAATTAATCTCATATTTATCCAACCTAGGGGAATCTTGCCCAGATTCAGGATCAAATCTATAGATGCAAATTAAAGCACTCTTAGAAGGTTTTTTATCCAATTTGTGATGTTTACCTTCTTTAACACCACTTTTAAGGAATAGACCAAGAGAAAGCATATGAAAACAGATTTACACTATCACATGCTATGGCTTAAATAACATTATATCAACTACTAAATTATTTAATAACAACTTCGACAAGCAGCACTACACGCTTACTATAACACTACAAATACCGCCACTAACACTCGCATAACCAGAGACTATACTAAAAGTATAGTCTGGCTCTAGGCCATGGATAAATACCTTTATTTGGCCACTATTTAGCTGCACAAGGACGTTTTCATGCATGGGCATAACGCCAAGCTCTCCATCCTTACCAGGTAACACCAAAAGAGTCGCATGCCCTTCATATAGCACAGACTCAGTGGATATAATACTAACCTTCATTTGCATAGCTGTCGGCCAATTTTTTTGCTTTAGCAACTGCTTCGTCTATATTTCCAACCATATAGAATGCTGCCTCTGGTAGATCATCATGCTTACCCTCAACCAATTCTTTAAAGCTTCGCACTGTATCTTCTAATGATACATACTTACCCTCCATACCAGTAAAAACCTCGGCTACATGAAATGGTTGAGATAAAAATTTATGTATCTTCCTTGCTCGATTTACGATTAACTTATCTTCTTCTGATAATTCATCCATGCCTAATATTGATATAATATCCTGCAATGACTTATATGTTTGCAGCACTTTTTGCACTTCTATAGCAACCTCATAGTGCTCCTTACCTATCACGGCGGGGCTCAAGATACTAGATTTACTATCCAGTGGGTCAACAGCTGGATATATACCTTTCTCAGCTATTTGCCTGCTCAACACCGTAGTTGCATCAAGGTGCGCAAATGAGGTGGCTGGTGCTGGATCTGTTATATCATCTGCGGGCACGTATATGGCTTGTATAGAGGTAATAGAACCTCTTTTAGTAGATGTAATCCTTTCTTGAAGCGCCCCCATCTCTGTTGCCAGAGTTGGTTGATAGCCCACGGCAGATGGCATGCGACCCAAAAGTGATGAAACTTCTGACCCCGCTTGTGTGAACCTAAAGATATTATCAATAAAGAATAATACGTCTTGCCCATCTTCTTCCCTAAAATGCTCTGCTATAGTCAGCCCTGAAAGTGCAACTCTTGCCCTTGCTCCAGGTGGCTCATTCATTTGCCCGTATACAAGAGCAACTTTTGATTTTTTTGGATCTGCTAAATCTATCACATGTGAATCTATCATTTCATGATAGAGGTCATTTCCCTCTCTAGTTCTTTCTCCGACACCCGCAAATACAGAGACGCCTCCATGAGCCTTTGCAATATTATTAATCAGCTCCATTATAATCACAGTCTTACCAACACCAGCGCCTCCAAAAAGACCAATTTTTCCACCTCTGGAATACGGCGCAAGCAAATCTATTACTTTTATCCCAGTTTCTAAAACTTCTTCATTTGTAGCTTGCTCAATGAATTTTGGAGCTTTTGCATGTATATATGACTTTTTCTGCGCATTTATCGGGCCCATACCATCTATTGGCTCGCCTATCACATTAATGATTCTACCAAGAGCACATTTTCCAACTGGCACAGATATTGGAGCGCAGGTGTTTGTAACACGTGCGCCTCTATACATACCGCTTGTTTCACTCATGGCAATAGCCCTCACTTGGCCATCACCGATATGCTGAGCAACCTCCAAGATTATTTTTTCTGCTTGATCTGTAATGCATTCTAATGCATCAAGGATATTTGGCAAATGCGCATCAAACTTAATATCCACCACAGAACCAACAACCTGTGTTACAACACCAATATTACTCATGCCTTATATATAAAAAATATTAAATAACAAAAATTATGTCGCGGCGGCCCCAGAGACAACCTCTATTAGTTCTCTAGTGACTATGGCCTGACGCTGCCTGTTATACTGAGTACTCAAAGAGTCTAATAAATCTAACGAATTTTTACTCGCACTATCCATCGCTCTCATTCTAGTACTGTGCTCACTTACAGTACTATTAATTAATGCGCCATAAATCTGAGCATGAACGTAATCGACATAAAATGATTCAAGAACGTTACGTGGCTCATGATCAAAACTCTCTTCTCCATCCATAAATCCACTTCCCAAATTCAGCATCAATGGCTGATTCTTTATGACAGATATAAACTTAGTGTATATTACCCTTATATCCTGACCGTTTTTTAACAGAATAGAGGAAATCTGTTTTGCAAGGTTTATATCAAGGACCTTACTGTGTTCTATAAGCATCACGTCAGCATCTTTAAACAATCCACTTAAAGCCGCATATCCCCTCTTGCCCACAAAGATGACATGTTTAGCAGATTGCATATTTAGCGCAGCGAATTTAGCAAGAGCTGAATTAAAGGCACCGCACATCCCCCTATCCGATGTAATAACCAAATAAGAAATGTTCTTATCGTTATGCATGATCTTCAGACGTGCGGCCATATCGGAAAATGCAGATATATAAGGATTTGCAAGCCTTAACAAACTTCTTGCCCTATTCATCCTAGAGGCAGAAATCAGATACATTGCCTTCGTAATCTTTTTTGTAGATTTGACAGTACTAATTCTGCTCTTTATATGCTTAAGGTCGGGCATATCAACTAAATAATCGTATAAATTCCTCTATTGCGGCAATAGCTGATTTTTCAAGATCGCCACTTATAAACTTCTTGTTCTGAATTTCATCTAAAATACCTTTATATTTAGACTTAAAATGCTCAATAAGGGCGGGCTTGAATCTACAGATCTTTTCTGGCTCTATACCATCAACATATCCCTTTATGCCAGCTAGCAGCAAAATAACCTGTTCAGCTGCAGAATATGTAGAATATTGAGCTTGTTTTAGTAATTCTGTAAGCTTATTACCCCTCAATAAAATATTTCGAGTAGTACTATCTAAATCTGATGCAAATTGGGAAAAGGCCTCTAGCTCTCTATATTGAGCAAGGTCTAGTTTGATTCCACCAGCAACCTGCTTCATAGCCTTGATTTGTGCTGCAGAGCCTACCCTACTAACAGAAAGCCCCACATTAACTGCTGGTCTAATACCTTTAAAAAATAGCTCTGTTTCAAGAAAAATCTGCCCATCAGTAATAGATATTACGTTTGTTGGAACATATGCAGATACATCACCAGCTTGGGTTTCTACTATTGGTAGCGCCGTTAATGAGCCACCACCTCTAGCATTAGACAATTTTGCAGCGCGCTCTAGCAACCTTGAATGCAAATAAAACACATCACCAGGATACGCCTCTCTACCAGGTGGTCTTCTAAGCAATAATGAAACCTGCCTATAAGCAACTGCGTGCTTACTTAGGTCATCATATATGATTAATGCGTGTTTTCCATTATCTCTAAAATACTCGCCCATAGCGCAGCCTGCATACGGCGCTATAAATTGCATAGCGGCGCTCTCTGATGCAGATGCTATAACAACGGTTGTATACTTCATTGCATCCTCCTCTTCTAGTTTTTTAACTATCTTTGCAATAGAAGATTTCTTTTGGCCAATTGCAACATATATGCAATGCACTTGCTCTTCAGTACCAAAAAGCTTTTTTTGGTTAATAATTGTATCGATAGCTATGGCGGTCTTACCAGTTTGTCTGTCACCTATTATTAACTCCCTTTGCCCCCTGCCTATCGGTATAAGGCTATCTATGGCAATGATCCCTGTTTGAAGCGGCTCGCATACAGATTGCCTCTCTATTATACCAGGCGCCCCTTCTTCTACATTTCTCAGTACATCCGAATCAATCGCGCCCCTACCATCCACAGCATTACCAAGCGCATCAACGACTCTACCTAGAACTGCATGACCAACTGGCACTCTTAAAGTCTCAAATGTCCTTTTAACTGATTCGCCCTCTTTTATTGTGCTATCCTCACCAAAGACAATTATACCAACAGAGTCTTTCTCTAAACTTATAGCTAAGCCCTTAAGACCACACTCAAATTCTACAATCTCATTATACCTTACATTGTCCAGCCCATAAGCTATCACTATGCCATCTGCAACTTTGATGACCTGACCTATCTCCTCAAATTTAGGCTTACCATCAAAATCAGCAATTCTTTGCTTTAATATATCAAAAACTTCTGAAGACTTCATTTCGCACCTATATCATAATTTTTTATAACTTTGTGAATATCATGTAGCATCCTATCTAACGAACAATCCAGTAAATTATTATCTATTTTTAGCAAAAATCCAGAAAGTATTGTATGATCCTCCAAATTTACTACTTTATGATCTAGTTCACGTAATATATCGCTCAAGAGCTCCAATTCCCGATTGGATGCCTTCTTCGCAGTCGTAAAAGTAACCACAACAACGCCGTTCTCCCTTTCAATAATCTCTTGATATTTGTGTTGAATTTTTCCGAGCAGATATAGTCTATTATTCTCAAGCAGCAGCCTAAAAAAAGAGCTCAACAACGGTGATACCATGCCATCTAGCATTGTATTCAGAATCATGCCACTCATTGCTTTAGGGCTGGCCCTGGATAACAAGAGCTTAACATAAATCTCATCACTGCTCAATAAGTTCCACAGAGACCCGAGTACAGCCCCAACACTAACCTTCTCATCAGCATCCACAACCTCAAATAAAGCCCTTGCGTACTTATCAGCTATATATAGATCAGACACAGAAAATACACACTATAAGAATTTTAAGGCAGCAAATCTGTCGTTGAACTTCATCAACTCACTGCTTCTTTTGTTCACATAGTTTGATGTTTTTGTCCATACAGGATGAGTACCTATATCAATCTGCAAGATAAGCTTGGGGTGCTTGCTATATGTAGAGCGGGTTATAAATTCTGTACCATCAGTTTGCACAACAACCACCTCTCTATACTTTTCATGTATAGTTTTTTTCCTTTGTATACCTTGTAAATTCTGAGTACTAGGCTGCTGCGACGCAGTTGCCTTTTTTGTACCTTGTTTAGAATTTTTTTTCATTATTATCCAACTTATATAAGGATGCAGCCAATGGATTTTGCATAAAATTTCCATTACTTCAAGGAGAAATGTGCCACGCTGGCGGGAATTGCCAATGAAACATAGAAATGATGTAAAAGAAGCCATAAGCCATAAAAGTAAGTTATGTAAATTGCCAACCAAAGCTTAGTTAGCGGTACTAAAAATACAGTTATTGCTACTCCTTTATATCAGCTATATGTATGTTTTTTTAGCCTCTTTTTGCTTTCACTTCTTTGTACAGATAGTACAATGCCGAACATTATCAGTGTTGCGGCCACATTGGAGCCACCATATGAAAGAATAGGGAAGGGCACGCCAACAACAGGAAGCAGCCCTGATACCATGCCAACATTAATAAAAATATGTACAAATAACATACTTGCAAAACCAATAGACACCATTTTACCAAAATATAATGAGCTGTAACTACTGATGCCGTAACCATACATGATCCATACAAAATATATAAAAAGCACAGCCATACAGCCCACCAAACCATGCTCTTCTGCAAGTAATGTAAATATAAAGTCATTATGTTTTTCTGGTAAAAAATTTAACCTACTCTGACTCCCACTGCACATACCCTTACCCCAAATACCACCAGAACCTATTGCAATTTTTGATTGCACGATATTATACCCAGAACTCAATATATCTTTTTCTGGGTTTAAAAAAGTGATGACTCTTTTTTTCTGATAGCTATGTAGTGCATACTTCCATACAAACGGTGAAGAGACCAATACAACTAGTATTGGTATGAGAAAAAATACTTTTTTGAGCCCGTTAATAAAAAAAAGTGCCGCACATATAAATAATAATATTAGCGCCGTGCCAAGGTTAGGTTGAAGTAAAATTAGACAAAATGGTATTAAGAAAACTAATATTGGAAATAGAACTCTGCTAAGTATCTTACCATCTGTATTACTAAAATCGTGAAAATACTTTGAGATGGCTAAGATCATACCAACTTTTGCAAGTTCTGATGGCTGTATACTGAAATATTTTAAATCTATCCACCGTTGTGCGCCCATGGCATGGTGGCCAAAAATATGGGTAAAAATTAGCATTGCAATACACAGCGCGTATAGTACATATGCCTGTTCATAAAACCATATTATATTGATACCCCTAATAAGAAACGCTAGCAGCGAAAATACAATTATAAATGTTAGCTGCTTCATGGCCCATGGATACATACTACACCCACTTGCAGAATATAATAATACCAAAGCACATATAACTACTGAAAAAAGTAGTAAGATAGGCCAAAATATAATAGATGATTTCTTCTCTAGTTCTGAAACGATCTGCTCATTCAGATTCCGATAAAAGTCTAACTTGTTCATCTTGTATAAGTTTTTCTATAAGTGGCTCTAAAGCACCCTCTTGTGTTACTTCTATGATTGAATGTAGTGTGAAATTCACCCTGTGGTCTGTTATCCTACTTTGTGGGTAGTTATATGTTCTGATCCTTTCTGATCTATCGCCACTACCAACTTGTGATCTTCTCATGGATGATCTTTCATCTGCATTTCTTTGGCTTTGCATCTCATATAACTTAGATCTCAAAATCTTCATAGCCATCGCTTTATTCTTATGCTGAGATTTGCTATCTTGTTGTGAAACAACTATCCCTGTTGGTTTATGGGTTATTCTAACAGCGCTGTCTGTTTTGTTGACGTGCTGCCCGCCCGCACCGCTTGCCCTGAAAGAATCTATTCTTAGATCCTTTTCCTCGATTTTTATATCAACATCCTCAGGCTCTGGCAAAACAGCCACTGTTGCAGCAGAGGTATGAATCCTTCCACTTGATTCCGTTTCAGGCACCCTCTGCACCCTATGCACGCCAGATTCATACTTCATTTTAGCAAATACGCCGCTTCCTGAGATGCTAGCAGAGGCCTCTTTATAGCCGCCTATACCAGTTTCTGATATCGAGATTATTTCAAACTTCCATTTCTGCCTTTCTGCAAATTTCATGTACATTCTGAATAGTACAGAAGCGAAGAGCGCGGCCTCTTCACCTCCAGTTCCGGCCCTAACTTCTAAGATAACGTTTTTATGTGCATCCTTATCCTTAGGCAACATAAGTAATTTTAGATTATATGTAGCCTCTTCTATCTTTGTATTTAGCTCATATAACTCTTCTTGAATAAGGTTTCTAAACTCGCTGTCTTGCCCATTGTCCTCTAGCATCGTTGATAAATCGCTCCTATCTGAAAGCATCTTTTTATATTGTAGTGCAACATCAACAAGCTCTTCAAGATCGGCTCTACTTTTGCCAAGCTCTGCTCTTTCAGCAACACTTATGTGGCCAGAAAGTAGTTTTGTCTCTATATTATTAAAATTTTCTATAATTCTCTCTAACTTATCTATCATGAATCTCTAAAAGCAGCAGATAACATCCAAAGTTTTTGGCAAGCCGCGGATGTTAGCCGCAAAAGCAATTAAGATCAATTCACTTATTCAACCTATCAAAATTTATATACCTTTTACCCGTTAGGTGTCTAGCAAGATACAGCTCAAGCGGCCGCACACCTGACACAAAGAATTGTATGAGCATTCGTCAGCAACTGGAGAGAACCCGTGGCAATCGCGATGGCTGCTTCCTTTCAGACCTGACCAGATTAACAAAATAACCACGCCCCCCTCCAGAGAGGGACTCTACACTCGAAAATTGTTTTCATCAATAGCTTTATGCTTTATAAACCCATCAATTATAATCTTTGGAATATTTTACATGTTTGATGTTGTTATAATAGGTGCAGGACCAGTTGGGCTTTTTTGTGCATTTGAATCTGGTATGCTCAAAATGAAAACGGCGTTAATTGATGCGCTTCCAAAGGTGGGCGGTCAGTGCTCTGCATTATATCCACAAAAACCTATATATGATATCCCAGCATACCCAATGCTATTGGCTGAAGACTTAATAACTAATTTATCAAAGCAAATAGCACCATTTCATCATGAAATTATGCTTGGCACAAAAATCAACACACTATCTAAAGAAGAGAAATTTTTTATCCTAAAATCCGAATGTAATAAAGAAATAATAACAAAAACAGTAATTATAGCGGCGGGTGGAGGGTCTTTAATGCCAAACAGGCCGCCACTTGAAGGTGTCGAATTATTTGAAGAGGGCGGTACAATCATATATTCTGTGCATTCCTTAGACAAATTTAAAGATAAAGTTGTTGTTATTGCTGGTGGTGGAGATTCTGCTGTAGATTTTGCCATACTCCTTTCCAATGTTGCTAGAAAAATTTACGTAATTCACAGAAGAAATAGATTTAGGGCGCTAGATAGCTCTGTTGACCAAATGCATAGCTGTGCAAATGTTGAGATTATTGTTCCATTCCAGCTAGAAGGAGTAAGTGGTCATAATGGTAATGTAGATTGTATCACAGTAAAGAATATAGAGAATAATTCATTGGTAGAATTAAGTGCGGATTTTTTAATACCATGCTTTGGATTAAGTATGGAGTTAGGTCATATTAAGGATTGGGGGCTTGAGATGGATAATAAACATATCAAGGTAGATAATAGTACTATGATGACTAATATTACGGGCGTGTTTGCAATAGGTGATGTGGCAACTTACAATGGCAAATTAAAACTCATATTGACTGGTTTTGCGGAAGGCGCAATAGCATGTCACTCCGCGTACTCAATTGTTAATCCAGGGCTCAAACTACACTTTGAACATTCGACATCTAAGGGTGTGCCATAAAAGCATACAGCATCATATAGTGATTCGCATAGAATTTGGTGCACAAAAATTGCTACACGGTATAAAAACTTATTAAGAGATTTTTACTATAGCATAGGCAATAAAACTTGAGACATTTTCAAAAGATAAATAAATTAGATTTCAATCGATTAATATATAGGGTTTGTCTCAACCTCTTATGCCTAAGCTATACGCCAAATACTATCTACTTTACTATATATATAGCAGAGGTAAATGAGATTGAGAATAAACAGAAGACAATTTATGCCAACTTATCTCTATTTATGCCTTACAAACTGTCTCATGCTCTGCTGCATTAGCCATAGCTAAAGCGGTGTAAAATGATTGCATGAAAAGTAACTTTGTTAAGCTTAACTCAATGATATAGCTAAACCAATATAAAAGAGTTACAATAGCGAAAATATCAATCTAGGTAATGTACATGTGGCAGTGTTGCTATAAGATAGATAATTTATGAATACGAAATGTAAAAAATGCAGTAATTATGTTAAGAACGGTAACATAAGGGGTATACAAAGATATAAATGCAAGGAGTGTGGATGTAATTTTACTAATACTCAGTTGCGTGGTAGTGCTCCAGAAATGAAGGCACTTGGCTGTGTTGTTGTATAGCAAAAGCAGCTTTAGGTGGCTAGGGAAGTTATTTGGGGTAGCTCATACAAGTGTGTATAAATGGATAATGCTGTATGCGAGAAAGTTGCCAAAACCTAAAGTACCAGAAAATTTACAAGAGGTAGAAATAGATGAGATGTGGCATTTTATAGATTCAAAAAAAACAAATTATGGATCTGGAAAGCCTATAGTAGGGAGCTCAAAAAAATTGTTGCCTGGGTGGTTAGTAACTCTAACACCTTTAAGAAATTAGCTATAAAAAGAGGTAATTGTGTTTACTATGCTGATAATTGGCCAATTTATTCAGAAATAATACCAGAGAATCAACATGTTGTTGGTAAACGGCATACATCCTTGATTGCGTCTAATAATTCTAATACGCGACACAGAATTGCGAGAATGACTATAAGAACTAAAGTTGTTTCAAAGTCTGAAGAGGCTGTAGATTTAACAATGCGTCTTTGGGCATATTTTGAGGATATTGGCAACTTTATAAAAGAACAAAATAATTTTATTATCTATCTTTGGCTAACGCTCCCTATAATACTAATATTGATAGTGTTGCTTTTAACCATGAGCATATTCTCATACCTGAATTATAAATCTGTTATAATTATGGATAATGCCACATTTCATAAAAGCCAAAAAACCAAGAATTTATTGCACGATAATGGGAATATAATAGAATTTTTACCGCCTTATTCACCAGATCTAAATCCGATTGAGAAGAAGTGGTCGCAAGCCAAAGCTCTTCGAAGAAAATATAGCTTAGGCATAAGAGGTTGAGACAAATCCTATATACTAATCGATTGAAATCTAATTCATTTATTTTTTAAAAATGTCTCAAGTTTTATTGCCTATGCTATATCACTGCTCTACTTTTGAAGTTTTTCAAAAATACATCTTGTAACTCTTTTATATTGGTTTAGCTATAACTGGGGTATTTTTAAGATGTGTTATGTACAGCAGAGGCAGGATAGATTGAGAAATATGTGCGCGGATTTATGCCAGATTGCTCATATTTATGCCTTAGAAATTGTCTCAAGTTCTTCTGTTGCTTTTACTGTACCATTTTTATGACGCTTTAGCTATAGTGTATTAGTCAAGATTCAACATTATAGATAAGCGCCTAGAGAAAAGCTGTCTTGTCTAAGTTTAGATTGTTATAGCCAAACATCTAGATCAAGCTGTTGAGCATCATATTTCGCCACAACAATCGTGGTTTGCTGCTACCAAAAAAAGCGCCATTGCAAAACAATCGCAACGGCGCTGAAAAGGGGATTACTTAGCTATACAGAGGGTCCCATGCTTTGTAGATGGAAAACTGTTAGCATATAACAAATATACACGCCCCCTAAGATGTTTGCTGATCTTGTACTTGTCGTTGTTCATCTACTAGATCAGTTACGGTATTTTCAGCATTATCTTGTTGCATCCTATCATTCAAATTTGCATCTTGATCCTCGCTGCTGCTGGCACATTCCTGGCTTTTTGCGCTACAATCAGCTTGGGCAATCAACAGTAGTTCATTGATCTTACCCTCTGCATTCAACTTATGAATGATGGAGTTAATCTTTTGCGTATATGGGGATTCTTTTGGCAGAATAATTCTGTACCCTTCGTTCTCACCAATATTTGCAAAATCATTAGCCACAACATAACCAAACTCAGAGTTATTTTCAGCAAAAAACTTGACTTGAAAAAGATCCAATATCACAAAATCCACATGCCCAGATTTTAGAGCCTCAACTAGCTGATTTGCGACATCCATAGAGATTTTTTGAGCATCTGATATGGCAGATTTGCTCATGGCGTCGTCAAGATTCTTCTCCATTACTGTTCCAAGCTGAATGCCAATCTTAGACTTGCTAAGCATTTTCATAACATTGCTATCAATTTCTTCATGGGCAGATTTAAGATAAAGTACCCCAACCTCTTCATCGTAATATTTATCAGTGAAGTCAAAATCCTTCTTTCTTTCCTCTGTCATGCCAATGCATGATATACCAGCATCCACTTTACCAGATTTAATTGCGGTAGGTATCAGGCTAAACTGCATATCAGAGAATTCTGCAGTCTTTCCAAGCTCAGAGGCGATGAGTTTTGCCAACAAGACTTCGAATCCAGCGGGTTGACCATCTTCCAGGTAAGTAAATGGAGGATAGTCACACGATACACCAAATTTTATAGTTTGGCTCTCTGTATCATTATCCTTCGGCTTATTATCAAAACATCCAGTAACTATAAGCGATAACGCAACAAGCAACGCAGAAAAAAGCTTTCTCATTTTTATAAAGTAAGAAACACACAGCCACACTAGAAAACATATTACCAGCAAGCTCACGGTGGATTATAAATATTTTTAAAAAGAAATCCATAATATGTTATAAAAACTTTTAGCCAGATGGAATGATAGCTTTATGCATCGAGAATATGGTTTCGTGTGTGTTGTTTGGTATAACAGCGTTGCTGTGAAGTTGGTAATGTTGGAAAGACTCAAGGCAATACCCAAATATAGGTGGAAAGCGTCTTACTGTTTTGTCTACGCCATAAAACGCTAATCCACCCAATCTGTATACAAGGCTCCATGGGGCCATCACCGCTATATGCCATGCTATTGATCGGTACAGCATTTGTCTATCGTCTGCACTGTTATCATAATCGGTAAGAGACCCAATGTGGTTGTCTTATATACAACTTGTACTATCTACTTCTCTATTAGCATATGTTATGCATTAATGGCGGTATCAGCACAACAAGTTAACCATTATTCTATACTAGCACCCAGCTGTCAGCAGTGTCGCCTCCAGTAGTAGCCCTCCCCAGCTCAGTGGCATCGCTACCACCATGAAGCAACTGCCATGGCTGTTGTTCTGTACCCCCTTGGTTGTCCTGTATTCCTTTCAGTATGTCATGTAGTGTTATTATAATAGACAATTCATAGCCATTCCCTGGTAATCCAGTATTATTCATAGTGTCATGAATTAGTTTTGCTAATTTATGTGCATCCTGCGGGGATCCGCTGTCATTAAGGCGCTCAGTAAGCTGAATTATCTGCGGCATTACTTCATGAAGTGATTCGTGTGGGTGTGACGCACAATAGATTGCATTCATTCCTGCTTCAAGCACATAGCGAAGCGCTTCTGGTAACTGGCTTTGTTCTGGCAAGCCAAGTAAGAGTATTATTGCCGATCTAATTGCCTCTGCCGCCATTGCTCCATCAGGTAGTAGGCCATCTTTACATGTTTTTTCTGCAGCGTCTTTTACTCCTTTGATTGCATCTAGCGCGTTTTGCATAAGAGTGACTGCATTAGCTGAGCCAGCTAATGAGACTGTCATGTCTTCTCCGGCTATTTGTCCTTTAGTTACATCAAGTATGGTTTTCACAGTATTATCACAAGTGAATAGCCGTGCAATGGCATCCCCAAGATTATAAAATTGTTCGCACTTCTTTGATATATTAGGGTTATTTGTGCAGAGTTCGTTATACTGGCCTTGCATTTGGTTTAGCTCGCCTTCGGCATTACTTAGCGCAGTTTTTACAGTATTCTGTGATTCCTGATTTTTATCACTACGAAATAGAAATCTTGGCAGCCATGTAAACCAGCCTTGTTGCTGTACAGTTGCTTGTTCGTTAAGTTCCCATTGCAACGTTATAATTTGCTCGATTTTCTGTGCAATTTCAGCGTTCGTCTGTGCAAACTGCTGAAGTATCTCTTTTTGTCCGCCTAAGTGCATTGCAAGTTTTGCTGCAATGCATCTGGCGCCAGCAGCTTGCTGCGTCTCGATAGGGTCTTTGAGCATTGATTTCACAAGATTAATAAGTGATCTCTTATATATCAGAAATTCACTATTTAATCATGCTATGCATCAAGCTATAAGCAGCGGTATTGAGTATATTTGCAGTCATATATGCATAATTTTATAATACCTTAAAAGCTATAGATTCAATTCTTGTGGCATCGTTTGCACATTTGTCTCTGCGGGGAGCCAAATGTGGTTGTTGGCATATTTCTACAGCCTGTGCTATCAACCCACCTATCCCCCAGTGCAGTCACCAGTACTATGTATGAGGCTCCATGTCAGACCCAATGTCTCTAATGTACCACTCGCCATAAGCTCAGTAATGCCCAAGTCGCTATTAGTAGAATAGTAGGGGGAGGCAAGCCAACTGCTCGCGCCTTCTACAGTGCCTTGGCCTTCGGGCAACAGGCTCGGTTCTTCTGTAATAGGTGTTTTGTTGGCACCTTGGCTACAATCTAGCGGCAGTGATTCCTGCTCTAATGTTCCAGGCATAGGCTCCTCAAGCATAAGCTCTGCGCCTAGTTGTGCCTTGTATGCCTGTACCGCCTTAAGCACATTATGCAGCTCTTTTATGTCACTTAATAAACCACGTTCTTTTATGTCACTTAAACTACATTGATTTTGTAGTAGTATTATAAGATCTAAAGTACTATCTAAAGTGCGCTTAATATAATTAATTAATGCATTAATTAATTCATTAGTATTCTCTTGATCAATATTCTTTTGTAATGTACCCATAACTGTTGCTAGAATTTTAAGCGCGCAGCATTTCAACGCACCTCGTGCTTGTGAGCTATTGGTAGGTTCTGTGGCGTTTGTAATTGCTGTAATTACCGCTGTAAGATTTGGCAATAAGCCATCTTGAAGTGCTTTCTCTGCAGTACTTCTTAGTTTATTAGACCTGCTGCGTAAGTATGAATTTTGTTAAAATATGTATAAAAGGTATGGAGACTTACTGATCAAAGAGGATCTCCATGTCCCTAAGATACACCAAGATACGCAGAAATCCCAAGACATTTC
>NZ_JAJBJB010000310.1 GCF_021811845.1 Candidatus Cyrtobacter zanobii
GCACATCAGCAGTAGAGAGTGTAACAGTTTCTTTTGGTCCGGAAATATGCCTGATCATGATTGGTAATGCGCCTGAATACCAGAAGTCGGGCACACCGGATTCAATATAAGATGTGCTATCGAAGCCCCAAACCATGAAATCACTTGCTTCGGCAGGGGTGGGTGATTTATCAGGCTTGCAGGATGCGATTATAGTTAGTGCGAACAATGCAATGAGTTTGCGCATAAGATGAGGTTTTGGGTAACTATGTTACCGGAAAAGTAGTCAAGAAGTTTGTTAACTTACAATGGTCAAAGCAAAAAAATCTCTTACCAAAATTACAACTGCTCCGCCAGTTCGTCCATTCTTATCCCGTTATGGCTTTCTTCATAGGTGCATTCACCGTCTTTTATCAGCAATAACTGCGGGCTTTCGTGCTGTATATGAAATAGCTC
>NZ_JAJBJB010000162.1 GCF_021811845.1 Candidatus Cyrtobacter zanobii
TTTCTGTATTTTGCTGGAAATACCAGGTGATACAGTAATACGGTTACATTATGACTTTTGTGTATGTATATGCTCATCCGTATATATTACGCAGCAAGCTGCGGGGAATACAACCCTAAAAGAGATTTAATCCATTAAATGCAGCACTATCATAACCGTTTAATATTGTAGAAAAATTATTGCATGTAGGAAGTTGCACAAGAGAAGCACGAACACCATCACCAGCAAAGCCCACTATATCGGCTTTACCATCACCATTTATATCTCCTACTGTTCTTGGATATGCATCAAACGATGACCAACCTCCAGCTGCAGCTGTAGTTCCATAATGATTGATCCAGTTTGTAACAGGAAGAAATGCAGTACCATTTGATAAAGAAACAACAACTCCATGACCAGCAAAGCCCACTATATCTGCTTTTCCATCACCGTTGACATCTGCTACTGTTCTTGGAAATGAATTAAACGACGACCAACCACCAGCTGCAGTCCCGTAATGTCCTAACCGTATATAATTGGATGAAAATTTGCTCATAATCAATACATTTGAAATTGAAGAAATTGCAGACGCTTATCTATATGCTTATTAGCACCTATATGCCCACAACATTGGGTTTAAGATAAAATTCATATTGACTCAAGTCAATTCTATTAAAATATTATATAGTCATGGTAGCGAGGCGCTATTATATTACTGATTCTGAATGTATTTATTTGATTATAAAAGGCTAAAACAACCGCTCTCAGATGCCCGTCTATCAAAAGTAAATGTATTTTTATATCCATGATTTAGGTTAATCTGCGCAATCAAACAATCAGAAAAATCTACTTTTGAAGCCTCATAATTTTCTAAAGCAAGCCATATACACCCATGATTTTCGAAAGCAAATTCATGTGTAGAGGCCATAAAGTTAATAGTAGATAAGATCTGATCTCTGGAATACTTATACCCCCTTTCCAGCACCCAAACCATTTCACATAGAACAACATTATTTATAAAAATTGATCCAGCAATACCTTTATAAGATTCAAGCAACTCGACAGATTTTTTGTATTGTTCTAAATTATCTTGAGTGATGTATCTAACAAGAACATTTGTATCTATTGCTATCATTTTACATCCTGAATTATTTTATCCATTTCTCCGCATGATAGTGTGATGCTTGGTTTGGGAAGAAATCCTTTTAAATCAGTGATAGATTTATTCAAAGGCCTGATTACTATATAACACCCCTTATTTAAAAGTTCAACCCTACTTCCTTGAGCAAGCCCCATCTTACTTCTAATACCATAAGGTATAGTAATTTGCCCTTTTTCGTTTATCTTTGAATATAAAGCTTTATTCATATATATTTATATTATTAGCACTTACAACTATTTTATAGCAATTACCAGGCCATGACAATCATACGGTTAAAGTTATCCTATTTGTAAAAGAAATACTAATTTAACAAATTATTCCGAATTCATTAAAATCACCCCCTTCTCCTTTAAAGTACCATCTCCATTAACATACTCATACAAAGTTGTGGTTGTTATATTTAGCTTCTTTGCTATTTCTGATGGCTTTGCTTCTCTATTTTGCATTGCTGCCATTGCCATCTTTAGCGTTGCTTTATCCATTTTCCTTGGCCTTCCTCCTTTTCTGCCTCTTGCTCTTGCCGCTTCTAGTCCCGCTTTTGTTCTTTCTTTAATTAGTTCGCGCTCATATTCAGCAAGCGCTGCAAATATTCCAAATATCATCCTTCCATTCTTTGTGGTTGTATCTATTTCTGCTCCCTCTAATACTTTAAATCCTACTTCTTTCTTGCATAGTGTAT
>NZ_JAJBJB010000311.1 GCF_021811845.1 Candidatus Cyrtobacter zanobii
TTGTTTGTCTTTCTACTTTAAAGAAGTATTAAACATAAAAATTAATAAAATTCTCAGTAATAATAAAGATAATTGCTTTATCCAAAATACAATCACGATTTTATATTGTAATTATGCATTTTTGCTCATAAAATTGTAGTAACTCACTGCCCAAAGACATCTTCAATAATCTACAAGTTGACTATCAAACCGCAGTCACTCCAACATCAGTTAGACTAAACCAGCACAACGAGCAAATGAATATGACCGGCGATACAACAATGATAACAAGCATGATAGACTTGCCTTTAAGCAGTGGTGCGCCTGCTCCACCTCTTAACACCGCTCCTCCTGCTCCCCCAGGCCCTCCATCGCCTCCAAGTGGACCTCCAGCTCCTCCAGTTGCTTCAGGAGGTCCTCCACCTCCTCCTCCACCACCTCCAGCTCCTGGTGG
>NZ_JAJBJB010000312.1 GCF_021811845.1 Candidatus Cyrtobacter zanobii
AGCTCAACCTGATAAAACAAAACCTTTAAAATATGCACTTAAATTTTGCAGTTTCCTCGGAGTTTTATTTCTATTGTAAAAATGACTACTTGCGAGCTGCTCACACGTTCGAAGGCAGCTTCGGAGCTCGAGTTCAGCATGGTCAGAAATGGCTGCCCACAGCTTCAGTCGTGCTCGCATATTTGCTGATATCTTCGTGCTTGAGTTCCAGCAGCCAAAGAATGCTGTATGAGCGGATGGCTCGCTGAATCCGGTCTCTGTCAACCATCTGATTCGATTCTGAACCTATACATCGAGCTTGTATTATGGCTGCTCATGAGAACTCATTCACATTGGCTGATCAATTCAAAATTTGCAAAATGCAAGTATTTAAGTTAACAAAATGCAGTTAACTTGTACAATGATCGAATAATTTTGATAAAATAAAATAC
>NZ_JAJBJB010000012.1 GCF_021811845.1 Candidatus Cyrtobacter zanobii
TGAAATGTCTTGGGATTTCTGCGTATCTTGGTGTATCTTAGGGACATGGAGATCCTCTTTGATCAGTAAGTCTCCATACCTTTTATACATATTTTAACAAAATTCATACTTACGCAGCAGGTCTAATGTAACTGATAGCGTACCAATCATATTTGGCGATAAATCACGCATGCTAGAAAATGGCACATACGTGTTAAACAATGGTAAATTATACACATTAGAAAAGGGCGTATCGTATGCATTTAATAATGGTGAATTATACACATTAAAAAATGGTGCATCATGCGTGTTAAGCAATGGCGAATTATACATATTAGAAAATGGCCTATCATACGCGTTTAGCAATGGCAAATTATACACAATAGAAAATGGCGTATCATACATATTAGAAAATGGCGTACCATACATATTAGAAAATGGCCTATCATACGCGTTAAGCAATGGTGAATTATACGCATCAGATAGTAACAGATTATACTGCGCATTAGGAAATGTGTGTTTGCGGGCTATGCAATATGCAATTAGCTCTTATTGTTTGGTGGGTATAAGTGGTGCCAGAGGTATTGGTGAGGGGTTAGACTTGATTGCGAAATGTGCCTTATGTGCAATTCCAGGCGCCCTTCTTTTGGAACTTGTGATTAAGCCATCCATGGAGCAGCTATTATTCGGTTATCGTAGTGAAACACATAATGGCGCTTCTGAATTACATGATAATCCTGATGGAATACATGGGAATGCTAATGAATTACATGTAGATACTCATGCGTGAGATTCACAGTCTCTGGTGCTCATGTTCAGTCTTTTGTAGAGGGTGTGTTCTTGCATTGTGTATTGAGCATAGTATTGAAGGTGCGCTGTAGGGCTATTCATGTACTTTATTTTTAAGGCCCGCGCCCTGCCAAAATTTTGCCATTATTACAAATACCTGTATGATCGCAGCTGGTTTTTCTATATCTTCGTAAAATTAGCATGATACCTCGTGTATTTAGGCTCTGCTCTGAGTTTCAGCCTGCGGGCGATCAGCCTGCTGCGATTGATGCGATAGTGAATAACTTGAATCATGATCAACGTAACCAAGCTTTACTTGGCATAACTGGCTCTGGAAAGACTTTTACAATTGCAAGTGTTATATCAAAGGTACAAAGACCAACGCTTATCATAGCACATAATAAAACCCTAGCTGCGCAGCTATATGCAGAGATGAAAGGCTTTTTTCCTGATAATGCAGTAGAATATTTTGTGTCTTACTATGATTATTACCAACCAGAAGCTTATATACCTAAGAGGGATCTACATATCGCAAAAGATGCTAGTATCAATGATGATCTAGATTTATTTAGGCACTCTGCAACAAGAGCCCTCTTAGAGCGGAGGGATGTTATAGTAGTTGCTTCTGTTTCATGTATATATGGTCTTGGTGCGCCAGAGTTATATCTGCAGATGACATTAAGGCTTAAAAAGGGCGAAAAGATGTCAAGAAGCTATTTGCTTGAGAAACTTATAGAGCTCCAATATGAGAGAAATGATGTTGCATTTGAACGTGGTACATTTAGGGTGCGTGGTGATTGCATTGATATTTTTCCATCGCACTATCAAGATCATGCTTGGAGAGTTAGTCTTTGGGGTAATGATATAGATTTTATATATGAGTTTGAGGCTTTGACTGGTAAGAGAAAATCTGAGTTAGATGAGATAACAGTTTTTGCCAATAGCCACTATATAACGCCACGTCCTACAATAGAACAAGCGCTACGGCTTATAAAAGAAGATATGAACGAAAGAGCGAGATATTTTGAAGAGCATAATAAGCTTATTGAGGCGCAGAGAGTTATACAAAAAACATCATTTGACCTTGAGATGATATCCCAGACTGGAAGTTGTAAAGGGATTGAAAATTATTCCAGATATCTTTCTGGAAAAAAGCCAGGTGAACCACCACCAACACTATTTGAATATTTGCCCAAGGATGCACTGCTTGTTGTGGATGAAAGCCATGTAACTGTGCCGCAGCTGCGGGCAATGTATGCTGGGGATGCCGCAAGAAAGGGTACGCTTATAGAATATGGTTTTAGGCTTCCATCAGCAGCAGATAACAGGCCATTAAAATTTGAAGAATGGGATGCGATGCGTCCACAGACTATTTTTGTTTCAGCAACGCCAGCGGATTTTGAATTAACAAACTCAAAGCGGATTGAGCAGATTATAAGGCCAACAGGTCTTTTAGATCCAGTATGTGAAATACGATCAGCAGATAATCAAGTAGATGATTTGATCTCTGAATGCAAAAAGCTAGCGCAGCATGGGAATAGGGCAATAGTGACTACTTTAACAAAAAAAATGGCTGAGGAGCTCACGGCATACTTGGTAGATGTTAGTGTTAAGGCTGTATATCTGCATTCAGAAATCAAGACTATTGAAAGGGTTGAGATAATTAGGGAGCTACGAGAGGGTAAATATGATGTTTTAGTAGGTGTCAATTTACTGAGAGAGGGGATAGATATACCAGAATGCGCACTTGTGGCAATATTAGATGCAGATAAAGAGGGTTTCTTGAGGTCGCAAACGTCATTGATCCAAACTATAGGTAGAGCGGCAAGGCATTGTGAGGGAAGGGCGATATTATATGCAAATAAGTTAACAGATGCCATAAAAAGCACGATAGAGATTACGCATAATAGAAGAAAAATTCAGCAAGGGTTTAACGAAGAGCACGGTATAGTGCCAAAATCAGTCTCAAAAAAAATCTCTAATGCTATTCAGGAGAGCATTATTTTAAGTGATATAGGCGATATAGAGGAGCCTGATAATAAAGAAGATGCAAATTTAGAGCAATTAGTTGCGGAAATGGAGGCATATGCGCTTAACTTGGAATTTGAAAAAGCTGCAAAAGTGCGCGATAAAATCAAAAATTTCCGCAAATCTTAGCGGCACTGTCTGTAAATATCAACTGTTCTAGATAGCATCCTATTCCATGATGAATGTAGGGCTTAAAAGCATGAGCCTTGTTTGCAGAAATATCACTTGATATAAGGGCGCGATACTATTATGGTGCGACGCTCTAAATTGATATTGATCTTTTCATGCAGAAAGGGATTTCAACGCATGCATTACGTGAATCATGTAAAAAAGTTTGCTTGTGCATTCTTTGTGCATCCCACAGTGTAGTGTGCGTTACTATATTGCCGTACTTAATCTATCAGTTTATCGAGCATGTTCATGTCATAATCATAGCTATACTAGGTACAGTAGCCCTGATATCTAGTATTAGTATCCTGATATTTTATTTCTATAAATTGACGCTGAGCAAAATGCTGTGTGCATTTATGCCTTTTTTAGGTTTTGTTATGGCTGCAATGTATCATTTATATATAAATTATCAACATAATGCAGAGTACTGCATGAGCTTTTTTAAACCGCTATTCTGCATTATTTGTTGTGGTAATTAATATGTCATCACTAAATAATAAATTTAGAAGCGATGAACCTGTCTCTAAGTTAGATGAGAAGGGTGAACATATATTTAATAAGTTATGGAGTTTAATTAGCAATATCGATGTAAACTATTGTATAGGTATAGCTGGTACATGGGGTTCTGGCAAAACTAGTTATCTCAAGTGCGTGGAAGAAAAATGCGGCACAGAGTCGCAGAAGTTTATATACATAGAATTTGATATTCTAGAATACTGTAACATACTATACCAAAAACAGTGTATTAATCCTATGCAGATTATCTCTAAGGAATTAATGCATAAATTAGATTCTATGTGTAAGAAGCATGGTAAACTTGCACGTTTTATGGATCAATACATAAAGCGAATTACTGGAAGTAATGTTCCTATCCAGTTATATGGAATTAGTTTTGATTTTAATATTGGGTGGATTTGCGATATATTATATAAGCCACTCAAGCAAATTAGAGAAGAGCTAAAAGCGGCTCTGGAAGAGCTTGGCATTAAAATCATCATTGCATATGATGATTTAGATAGGGTGCCTGAGGATCGAGCGGTTGAAGTGCTTGGCGTTATAAACAATTTTAAGTCATTGCAAGCAAAGAACGTTATTCAGCTTGTAGCGTATTGCCCCCTCTCCATGGAAAAAATTTTCAAAAATAAGGATAGCGCTGCTCACCAATACTTTGAAAAAATGATCCAATATGATTTTCCTCTGGCAAATCCTACACCAATGGAGTTGATATTAAAAGCAGTACACGATGCTGCAGGTGTGATGGGTGGGGGGTCCAAAGGAGAGCCTCAAGGAGGAACTAAAGAAGAAACTAAAGGAGAGCCTCAAGGAGGAACTAAAGAAGAAACTAAAGGAGAGCCTCAAAAACGCTTTGTGGAATTTATACAAAATTTAGCAAAAGTAACTGCAGATGCGCTTAGAAATTTTGTGGGCGATAGCAAACCAAATGAAATCTTAGATTATACGATTACAAATTATAGAGATTGTAAACGCCTATATAATAGTATTGTTACAGCACTAATTATATTAAAAGACTCTTCTGTTAAAAATTTAATTTTTACAGAAATTGGTACTAGTGTATTTTGTATAGTAAGAATCTTGCAATGTAAAAAATTACGAATACATAGCATATTAAGAGAATGTATTGATGGTGGCTGGTCTATTTCAGACACAGACATCGTGAAATTTGCAAAGATGAGAGACCTTGATATACATGATAAGTCTTTAGCTAAAGCAGTCAACAGTGTGGTACAGAGTTTTTGCGACATAGTTAGTGGTGCGAAGTCGCTGCCCATATTCTTCCCAGAAGAGGCGCTGAGTGACATTAAAGATAAAGACGAAAAAATTCTAACTAAAGAAAAATATATCGAATATATAAAGCGGTATGGTACATTTCAGCTCATTAATGCGCTGCTGAAAGGCCGCGCAAATAACAATATGACAACAAATGGTGGGATGACAAAGGATGAGCTGACAGAGCAGGAGATTAGCATGATGTCTGAAGCTATTTTTGAAATAGCCAAAGATGTATGGCATAGCCATAACGTACCAGCTTTAGCTATAAATGAATATAGAGGCTATATTCTTCATTATATCGAGGATAAAAAAACATTCGAGAAGTTATTCCAAGAGCATAGATATAACCATTTCACGTTTCTTTTATTATGGCGAATTAGATATGAGGATCATGGCCAATATGGTAAGTATAATTTAAACAAAAAAATGTATGATGAGTTACATAAATATCTAGCGAACATACTAAGGGAGAATTTTTTGCAAGAAGAGTTTTCTCAAAAATTCTTTGAAACAGTAGTCAATGAACCATCTGGACCATATTTGCTTATGCAAACAATTCTATTTTTAAGTACATTAAATGATGATGAATTGTCCAAAGATTATAAAGAAAAGATAGATAAAAAATTGCTAAGAGATGAAGGAACACGCAATAAGATCATAGCACTGTTCTTCTACGCATTGTATGATATAACAATGTACATGGTTAATTTTAGTTATTCTATTGATGGGTCTGAAACTCCAGATAACACTAAAGATAACACTAGCAGAAAAGAAAAGATATTTGTGGCTTTTAAAGAACAGCTCGATCGCTCAGGCATCAAAGAAGTCAAAACATTATTACCAGATTTTTATAACGGATGGAAAATCAGCGATGATAAACAACCAGAAACATGGCTAACCACGTTAAATACGCTACAACACAAGCATGGTGTTTGGAACAACTGGCGCACATATCTTCTTACAGAATATGTTAAAGAAATCTCAAATAATTAATTTTGGAAATGCTATAGCTTAGGCTCAGAAGCATGAGACCTGCAAATGAACAAATTCTAAAAACATCAATAGCTTACAAATATCAATAGATTACAAACATAAAATATCTCATCCTGATTTGCCAAAGCTATAGTAATAAGGGGTTGCATTTGGTGCAAGGCGGCTTTCGTTAAGTTGCATTTCGCTATAGCCTTTAGTTCTTAGTATTTCATCTACGTTTCCTAAAGCTTTGTTGTGCATGCACACACATATGAACTATTTCTTCTAAAAATTTATGAACTCTGTATGCAGAACGTTATTGTAATCTTTTAATGAGACGGTAAAATACACTTACTAATCTATGTGTGTTTGCTCGATGAGGTGCTTTTTAGTTTTTATTACGGCGTTAGTGTTGTCATCATGTGGTGATCATAGAGAGCCTGCCAGGGTGGAGAACAAGGCTTCATATTTCTATGCAAAGGATAAAACCATAAAGTTTGTGCGAGTATCAAGCGATATTTCAATCGTAGAGCTTGCGGCTACATATGGTGTCAGCGCTGATGAAATATCAAAGCTAAATATGATCTCAAAAAATGCAACTGTAAAGGCGGGTTATGTGATTAAGATACCAGTGGCCAATAGAGGCGCCGATGATAATGGTATACTGAATTCTGATTTCAAAATGGAGGATAATGATAATATTAAAGAATTCAGTATCTCTGATTATCAAGTTAGGGATGAGCACTTGAAAAAGGAAGAGAGTTATTCTGCTAATGAGCATTTGAAAAATTTTCAAGTATCGCATCCATTGAATAATCCTAAATTTGTTTGGCCTGTTGTTGGGCGTGTTATATCTAGGTACGGTGATACTGGTAATAGTTTTAACGATGGGATAAACATTAAAGTAACTGAGGGAACTAATGTACTAGCTATGGCAGATGGTGATGTTATATATGCTGGTATGGAGCCAAAGGTTTATGGGCATTTGGTGATATTAAGGCATGCTAATTCTTTACTTACTGCATATGGGCATAACAGAGAGCTAATGGTTTCTGTTGGGGATAAGGTGAAAAAAGGTGCGGTAATTGCTATTTCAGGAAAAAGCGGTTACGTTGACTCACCTCAGGTCTACTTTTCAATTAAAAAGGGAAAAACTACTGTAGATCCTGAAAAAAATATTGATTAGATAAATATGATAAAAAGTCTTTTAGTTGCAAATAGAGGTGAGATTGCGTGTAGGATAATGCGTACTGCACGTAAAATGGGTATTAGAGTAATAGCTGTGCACTCAGATGCGGATAAAAACTCATTGCACGTGAGGTTAGCAGATGATGCTATATTCATAGGGCCCGCGCCTGCTACACAAAGTTACCTTAATCAAAAAAAGATAATAGATGCAGCAAAGCTTTCTGGCGCAGATGCAATACATCCAGGATATGGTTTTCTTTCAGAAAATTATGAATTTGCGAGGCTGGTTGAGCGGAATGGTATTAATTTTGTTGGCCCATCTGCAGATGCAATACGCAAGATGGGTGATAAAATAGAGGCAAAGAAAATTGCTAAAGAGGCAAAGGTGAGCATAGTGGATGGGTATATGGGTGATATCAAAACAGAAAAAGACGCCCTGAGAATAGCAAAGAAAGTAGGATACCCAATAATGCTGAAAGCTGCGGCAGGTGGCGGTGGAAAGGGTATGAGGGTTGTAAGAACTGAAGATGAGATGCAGCAGGCATTTCAGTCAACAAAAAATGAAGCGCAGAATAATTTCTCAGACGGTCGGACCTTTATAGAGAAATTTATAGAAAGTCCAAGGCATATAGAAATCCAGATATTGGGTGATAAACATGGGAATTACGTATGTTTAGGGGAAAGGGAATGTTCTATACAAAGGCACCATCAAAAAGTTATTGAGGAAGCGCCGAGCTCATTTTTGGATGAAAAGACCAGAAAGAAGATGTATGCGCAATCAATAGCCCTTGCTAAGGAAGTTGGGTATTTTTCTGCTGGTACTATAGAGTATATAGTTGATCAGAAGAAAAACTTTTTCTTTCTTGAGATGAATACAAGGCTTCAAGTTGAGCATCCTGTTACAGAATTAGTCACTGGGTTTGATATAGTAGAGCTTATGATCAGGGTAGCGATGGGTGAGGTGCTACCAATTAAACAAGCTGATGTTAAGCTGAACGGTTGGGCGATTGAGGGGAGGGTATATGCGGAGGATCCTTCAAGTGGCTTTATTCCATCTACTGGAAGGATAACTACATACTCTGAGCCGTCCACATCCTGCAATGTGAGAATAGATTCTGGCATATATGAGGGGGGTGAGGTGAGTATGTTTTATGATGCGATGATAGCAAAGGCATGCTCGTATGCAGAAACAAGAGATCAGGCGATACAAATTCTTAATCAGGCGTTGGATCAATACATAATTAGGGGTATATCCCATAATATTAGCTTTTTGCAGGCAATACTCACTTCAGAAAGGTTTCAAAAGGCGAATCTTTCCACAAATTTTATAGATGAGGAATATAGGGATGGTTTTGCTGGTAGTGTTTTAAAGAGCGAAGAAAGTAGTGTTATATTATGTGCTGCCGTATTTGTATTTTTGACAGATAAGAAAAGATGCACAACTCTAAGTGATCAAATGCGCTCTGCTAATAAGTGGATAGGGACTAGGTGGGTGATCTCACTAGATGGGGTATATTATCCTGTTACTGTGCGCCCAATAGATGATGGATATAAAATCTCTTTTGAAAATAGGAGATTTTTCATTACAAGTAGATGGCTACTGGGTAGTAAATTGTTACAATGTACAATTAATCAGCACAAATATTCCTTACAGATCAATTATTTAAAAGGCTGTACTGAATTGCTGATAGAGTTTAGAGGAGTGAAATCAAACGCAACGCTCTTCACACCTCGCGCGGCAGAGCTAAACAAGTTTATGAAAGTGTTTGATGGCGACTCTGACGTAAAAGAAATAGAATCTTTTATATCTGGTATGGTTTCAGATGTTAAAGTATCTGTTGGTGATTATATATCTAAAGGGCAGCCATTGGTAGTAATTGAGGCTATGAAAATGGAAAATGTGATAACTAGTAAGGTAGAGGGTAAGGTTGCTGCTGTGAATATCAAGACTGGCGATATATGTTCATTAGGTGATGTGTTAATAGTGATAGAGTAGATTCTCTGCTTTTATACACTTAAAGCTGTGTTATGCAGGTTATAGCTAGCTTGGTGGTATAGCCTAGTTAACATAGGCTTGGACACTGTAGTTCAAATGAGTTACTGAATTAAGTTAAAATATAGCGGCCAAGTGTGTCAGCTTGCACTGAATGTAGGTGGTAACTTAGTGGAATGTAATTTATAGCATTTAGTGCATAAAAGTTTCCACAAAATATGTTTAGATATATAGCTTAGGCAACAGAGCACGAAACCGCTTCTAAGGCATAAATAGAGGTGATTTGGCATAAATTACCTCTATTTATTTCTCAATCTCATTTGCCTCTACTATACTTTTTGTGTATTTATTTTATATTGTTATCCAAGTTTGCACAAATACACCACATAAAAGATTTCGTACAAGGCTAACTATTAGCTCACTCTATTTATGGTAGTTATTTTATGCTGTCATATGCCTCTTCACCCAATCAGCAAGCTTGTTTTTATATGCCTGTTTTATCTCATCATTACAAAACGCAGCATCGATTCCGTTTAAGCAGCACTGAATTAGTTCATGTGCTCTCAGTGGCTCTACACCTTCTGGAAAAGGATATTCAGCAGAAAGGCCTGCAAGTGCTATAATGGATTCTTGAATGGAACGACCAGCCATGTATGGGTTATCGGAGCTAATTGCAACCTTAACACCTTTATAATCCCTAATAAGCTTAAAGAAAGGATGTTGATATAGCTCATTTATATATGATTTTGTACCACCATAAGATTTAGACTTTGGTACCATGTTGCCATTTTCATCTGTGATAGTATGAAGACATGCGCCAAGCTTCATGTTAATTAGTGGGGCCATCACTAAAGTCACCCCACTGTCTTGTACTTCAAAAATAGCTTGCTCATCTTCAATAACCTGAAAACCATGAGCTAGCCTTGTGATCGGTAGCATCCTTATAACATCCATCATGTGCTCAACGCCAGTCGCTTCGCCACCGTGTGCTTCACAACCTAGCCCAATACCCCTAACCGCTTCATACCCAGCTTTTAGGTGCACTGGCCACCCAGATTCATCTTTTTCATGGCCCGCAGATTCTATTCCAACAAATACATCTGGCACTGCATCATGCGCCTCTTTAATCCATTCTGAAGCCTCCATAGCTCTATTATGTGTCGAATTATCAGAGAGCGATGCTTGAGTTTTATTAAAGCAGTGTATAAATCTTAGGATAATGCCGTGCTCAGCAAATTCAGCTATTTTGCCTTTTAGAAAGCGATATAATGCCAAACGCGCCTCCTGCGCGCTGAGCTCTGGATATATCGTATATGCTATTCTAATATTTTGCTGTAATTCAGTATAGAATACCTTTTGCTCAATGCAATCATGCATGTATCTTCTAAGTACGAATTCAAGATCACCCTCATTTTGAATACCACCTGGTGGGTGCCTGTGGCCTTGTACTGTTGCCATGATGTGGTCAAAGCTCTTAAAGCTTTGATAATCTATGTTATATTCCAAATTTATTGGCACCATTTTATCATCAAGGTGAATTGGTTGCTTGAATATATTCGAATAATGCTCAAATGGGGCGTTAAGTTGCAAAGAGTTAGGGCCATTCCTCCACTGCCCACCCTCTATGGATATAAACCTATTTCGGACTCCAAGATCCCAAGCTGTTTTTGGTGAGATAGTACCTGGTAGGTGCACATGTATATCTACTAGCGGCAGATCCTGTATTGCGCTGATTGTAAGAACATTATTTAACACTGCCACCCATTAATAAAAAACTAGGATGCACTAGTATCATATATCAAGAAGATGGGCAACAAACATAGCATGCTAGAATAGTATATTTTAGTAATCATTTTTGAGGTTTTTGTGCATCAAAGATCCTCAATAGCATCCCATTTTATTTATGCCACCCACCAGCTACACAATTTCACTATGCGTAAAAAAGCAGCTATTTTTTTACCATACTACCTGCCTGCCCCACTAGAGCCCCGCTGCTATGCCTAGATCTCGGCCCGCTTGGTTGTTGATCTGCAGGCACTGCCCCCGTGTTTCCTTGTGGTGCTCGATTTGCTTCTGGCGCAGGCATGTTCGCTGCCGCCTCCACGCCTGCGCCTTGCTTCGGGCCTACAGCAGCCGCTTCTTCTACAGTTGCCTCCCTATCCTGCAGATTTGCAGGATCAGCTTGCTCTACTTGCCCTGTACTCTTAAGCTTACCTAGTACCGTTTTTAATGCCTCGACTTGATTCTCCGCCATGTAAATTTCCCAAAAAGCATCAGGTATTCCTTCTGGCCTTTGCAGCCGTGGAGCCTCCTCCATACGCGTAGCGCCAAATCCCACATATATCGGTTTATATTCTTTTGGATCCTTTAATGTCTTTAATAACTCACAATCTATATTGCAAAATAACCGTTGCATTCTCGTAAGTCCTTTATCCTCATTTATGGCATTAGCAAGTGTTGTTATAAGCGATTGTTGTATATAATTTAAGTCAGAAATCTTATTAATAACAGAACACAATACTGGGTATAACTCTTTTATTTCCGCTTTATGCTTATCTGCGGCAAAAATCAGCCTCCATATTGTATAATTTTTGAAAAAGTCACTCTTTATGTCCTTATTTTGATCGCCACTTATATTGGCCAAATAATAATTCACAAGCACATCTAATTGTTCTGGAAGAAGCTCGAGCAGTCGAGTGGTATCTATATTGGAGGGTGAGTTAGTGCACTCTTTATAAAATTGCAATAAACGACGATCATGTTCTGTATTTTCGTTTATATTGTCCATTATCTTAATAAATAATCTAAGGAAATTACATTTATAGTGTTGAATTTTACGCATGCTATCCATTATTTCTTCATGTTGTTCTGAGAGGTGTTCCGATAACTTCTTCAGTGCTGTTTCTAAGCCCTGAATCTCATCAGTAGATAATCCTAAAACAGCAGTTAGCAGGTTATTATTTTTTTTACACAACAAAAGCAATTTATCAGTTCTGGCAATATTAACAATTTTGCATAAGTTATTAATACGACCCGCAGCATCCATATTCTTGAAACGCATATTGTATGAGCTCTTAAATAAATCTGCAATCTTATTACCAAAATTTGCAATCCCATTACCATCTGCTATGGAATTTGCCGTCCTTTTTATATCATCAAGGGTTGCATTCATAAGAATCTGAAGCATGCTTGTTCTATCGGGCAAATACTCGAGGCAATTGAATACAGAATTTAGTACAGGATTCATTAACTCTGCAACTTTGGCAACATTCTCAGCCTTTGCACTATTCAGCATGTCCTGAACGCTACTTACATGATTTTTAAGATGGGAAAAAGGTGCATTCTCAACAAGGCCAACTACCCTTAATATTTTTATAACATAATCTATTGCAATATGTTCTGCTTTATATAATGCCTTGTTGTCACAATATAATAAATGTAGAACTAAGACCATGCGCGTCTCCTGATCCTTATCAGATAGCTTAGTTATAATATCTTTATGCACATTAAACTGCCTCACTACCTTGGTGACTACCATGGGCTCTTCTTTAGGGTCAATTCTTGGTGCGCTGTTAGAGGCAGTGTTAGAATGGTAGATAGCAGCAACATCTCCAAACCACTGTATAATTGCTTCCTCAATACCTTCATTTTTATCAAATATCCGCTTCAGTTCCTGGAGCGAAAGCGCTACTGAATTAACTCCAGGCTGCATAAGGCACTGTTTATATACTTGATGCTCCAGAAGCAATCTTTGTACGTGCTCATTCCCTAGAGCTGAGGCTAATTCATTAATCGCTGTTGGTGTTGTGTCAAATGCTACATTATGCCCTAGATAATATAGCGCTATATCCTCTAATCCAAGCGCATTAGCAGTATTTAATAGTGCTTGCACAGCCTCGCACCACCTCCTCTTATACTTATCATCCGCTTGTACTCTTCTATCTTCGCGCAGCATCCTCAGCGTATTCAAACTATTTTCCAATTGAGCGTGATACTTATTCGCTTCATCCTGTGATGCAACCTTAAGATTTAGCGTAATATTATGTAGCTTAATATAAAATACTCCCTCATTTGGTGCTGCGCCAGATCTATCTTGTTGCCGCGAAGCACCACTATTGCCGCTTGCTCGCCCCGTATCCCCTTGTTCCCTTCTATTACCAAGAAAATATGAAACCACTGGCACCCTACTCATCAAATCGAATGCGCGCTCCCTCAATGTTCTAGGCTGCCTGGCTTCCTCTTGAGGCATCTGCTGATTACCACCTCCAAAAACTGCATTGTATACATTATTATATGTTCTGCGCATCCACCCTCTTACTCTATTCAGAAAGCCTATTATAAAACTAGAGCCACCTGGTCTATCTTGCATGATGTTTGTGTATTAATTAGTTCAACGGTACAATCCAGAGTAGAGGATTTTGCACAATAATCAAGATGAAAATAGAGTGTACATATTGCACGATGTATGGATTCAGCACAGTCTCCACTAAATCATTACCAGATTTTAGTACCGCATCTTCTTATATCTTGATACTTGGTGTCTTTCTTACCAATTGCTTTAGATTGGTGTATTTTAGCTTAACAACTTATACGCTTAGTTTAATGTTACCAACAAGTTCATAATGCACTATGTTGCGCTGCTTTACTCTGTTTATTGGATACTTTGTGAAGCCATGAGCTTGGTTTTTCCAAATCTAAATTCTCTAAGTGGTCCATAACCTTTCCAGCTATATCTTTCATATCGTCATATATTACCTGATCCGCTTTTGATAATACAAGCTTTTTTAGTGTATTGCATATTACAGTTACGGTGCCAGTGATGATAGACGCAATAAGTCCTTGAGTTTTACCATGATCCCTGGTTGCTTCAGTCCCTTCAGCCTGTATAGCTTCTATTTTCTGTATTGTACCTTCTACAGATTGTTTAATATTTTCAATCAGGCCCTTTTTTTGATCTTTGGTTAGTTGCGCTATATAATTCGGGAATTGCTCGTTGTGCTTTTCAAGGAATGTATCGAGTAAGTTTGTGCATATTGCATCGGTATCTAAGTTCTCAGATAAGTCATCTTTGAACTTCTGTGCCATTCCTGATGCTATAGTAGCAAGTACTTTTGCTGGTCTTTTAAATAGTCCGCTCTGTATTCCATAATCAGCTAAACGCTCTACGCAGTGATGCTCCTTCAGTACTTTTATAAGTTGATCTGGGGTTATGTTATCAAGGTCAGATTCTGTAAAGGGAATATTGAGCATCTCTGCTTGCGACCTGTATTCTTCCTGCAATCTTTTATTAAGCTCCACAAGGCACGCAGCTGTTGTTTTTGCAACAAATTCAGAGCAAATCATTTTCTCTTCTATATTTTCTGCTTGATTGAAAAATATATCATAAATCTCATTAAGTTTACTCTGTTCTTGAATTATGGCTTGTCTTGCTCCTAATTTGTCTGCAACTTTATTAGCAAGATCATGCATACCTGCCCTTTGCCTTTTTTCAGTGGAATTCACTATATTCTCAAACCTTTTAGTATTTAGGCCTTGATATATTTCTTTATATAGACTATTGGTCACAAAAAGCGCACGATTCAGCACCACCTCCCTTTCTGTTTCTGAGAGTGGCTCTAGATTAGAGCTTTCTTCTTGTATTGCGGCGGCTATTGCTGCAGGTGTTAGCAATTTCCCTACATTAATTCTGAATATATCCGAAAAAAGCAGCTCTTCTGGTGGAATGTCTTCTTTTATATAACCTGCAACTACATGTGATAACTTGATGTTCTTATTATTCTTATCTGTTGTCACTAGCGCTGCGTGGCCGTAAACAGCATTACCAAGTAACATGGCGTTTTCTTCGCGATTAGCCTGCCTATTCTCTAATTCCATTACAGATTTAATATCATGTACAATTACATCGCCTGCAATTAACGTTGTGCGCTGAAAATCAGAGCATCTGGATTTTGCATGCTTTACTATCATATTTGCCAACTCAGTCATTTTCTGTATTGCTGCGAGCTTTGTAGAATCATGCTCTTTTGATATCTCGGGCGTATCATGTTCTTTTGTGTTGATATTATATTCCCTTGTATCATAAATCTGTTTATGCATTTCGCATATTAACTCATTCACATCTATACTATCAGTTAATTTTTTATATTCATCTAGTGAAAGCCTATACTCATATTTTACATTTTCTGTTGGCATTTCGGCCAGTGTATCGAGTTTTTCTCTATGTTCATTTAGATAGTCTAAATGCCTGCTTTTATGTGAAATGGTTCTGAATTGCTTGATAGGATAGGTATATAAAGCTTGACCAAGCTTGCTTTGTGATTGTAGTAACGTGTCTAATTTTTTATTAAGTTCTTGATTCCCTATAGAATATTCTAAAAATTTATGAAATAGCAGATTATCATTATCTGAGGGCTCCTCATAGAATCCAATATCCCTTAGTTTCTTCCTTCCTTCGCTACCGTATTCGTGCATGGCCGCAAAATGCATAACGTGTTTAAGTGTTTCGTCAGAGCCTAAATTTTCATTCATTTCCTTATAATTAGAAATTGTAAAGCCAGTTATGAGTTTATATTGATGTTCATCAATAATCCCATCGCGGCTTAATTTCTCTGCTAGTTCTTTATGGAGGGCTTCTGTTTGTGTATTATGCTCATTCACCGTTGGCGGTATCTGGTTATTTTTAGGATCTGCATATTGTATATGATTATGTATAGCATTCATAATCTCTGCGGCTATATCACCAATAAAGTTGGTTTTATTGAGAGCAATGGGGCCATAATCCAGGCTATTTTTGTTAAAAGCTGTTATCTTTTTTTTTATTGATTCTTTAAGTTGATTATATTTTGTCTCATTAATCATAATATCTCACAATGACCTTCACATATATTAAATATATTAATATATTTAATAATTAAAAAACAACCAATTAAGTATATTTTTAATAAAGAGCTTATTGTTGGCTCATGCATTGAATAGTGTTGCATTTGCGGCAAAAGTGCTACAAGAAGAGTGGTTACATGTAATGCACCAAAATTGTTGAGGCTTTATTTGAAGTAATTTTGCGTAGTGGTCATTTTTTTTATATTTTTGCTGAGCTTATCTCGTAATTTGTTATATTTTGATTCGCTAATAACGCTCATGGCAATAATTATTCTTATACTTAATGAATATGTTGGTGCTAATATATAAAAAACAATCGATTAAATTTTATTTCAATAAAATCGCAATAAATATTATGATGTATATGATTCATCATGCGCTACATATTTGATATAGCCTTTGACGCTTTTGTATCAATTATGCCAATCACTATATCAGGTACAGCTTAATAGAGTGTGCCAGTATAAAATCGGCCATTGATGTTGTTATTTTATTAACTCAAAGATTGTGAAATTATATTTCTCTTAAGAAATCGCGCAACTCATTGATTTTTATATTTTTTATATTTTAAATATAGGGCTAATTGTAGTTTATTGCCTATATTATAATTTGCTTTTTGTGCATAAGATTTTGCTTTTTCTTGTCTTGGTGTTATGCACGCCCTGTGTGTTTGCTGCAGAGGATTTTTATGCAAAATGCGTCAAGCCTGGTGACCTCACTGATAAAGAGACACAAGTTGTCACGCTAACCCCTATAAACTATAATTGTCATAGGCTTTGTGAAAAAGAGTGTAGGGCATTTTCTAGAAAGATAAAGAAACCAGGTGTAAATAATGAGAATGAAGGTGTTGAGCTTAACGATGAAGTTATAAGAGATTGTGCCGATGTATGCCGTAGAGGGGAGATATTTTCGGCATATATTAAAGAGGGCGAATATGAAGAGGGTAAGAGTTCACCAACAATCTTCAATAATATTATGGCAAGGACCGGGGCTGCATGCGTAAAAGATAAAGAAGTGATGCAGAATAATGCAATTAAAACAAGATTTAATATTGCGGGTGATACGGAATTTACAATAAATTTATCTGGTCTGGAAGAAAGTAGTAATAAGATATACATGTGCGGTAGGAAAAGTTTAAAGCTTTCGCCTACTTTTCCAAATATTAGAATGCATAATAAAGATGTAACGAAAGATGACTGGAACTCTACAAAGAAGCCACAGAATGAATGGTCCTCTAACTTAGAAAATCGGTGTCTTGCGAATGTGGATGTTGAAGATGTCAGTAATAGGGATCTTTGGATCAATAATATCAAGGATAATAATGTATGTAGTTGGAATGCAAAGAATAATAAATTTATTGATACTGGCATTTCACTGATGGATGGAGATGAGTTATTCATATCTTGGTTTGGGGATTACTCATATTCAAGAAGTGCAAGTGGTAAGCTCATGAATAAGGAAGAGCTTATTAAGTGTATTATCACACAGCCAGAAGCCCCAGAAGAAGAGAAGAAGAAGGAGGAGGAGAGGAAAAAGGAAGAGGAAAAGAAGAAAGAAGAAGAAAAAAGGAAAGAAGATGAAGAAAAAAAAAGAAAAATGCGATTGTTTTGTAGAAATACATGGAAAAATGCCAGTACGATCTTAATTAAAAGCTTTGAGCAAGGGCGTGATAATATTCAGCTTGTTGGTGAAAATACAAGATTTCCAGGTCAATCGCCAGAAAATGAGATTCCATTGTTGCAGATGGCATTCTTTGTGCCGATCAATCCTATAAACGGTGAAATAAATATTCCAGATTATATGAAAGAAAAAGGCAGGAGGACTGCATACAAGTGGCACGGGCTCACAGGTGGTGTAAGTGACCCAGGCTTCAAGCTTGTAAGGAGAACATTTCTTAATATTTGTGCAGAAGAGGCGGAGCACTCATACAGGCTCCCATTCTGTTATTATATCGAGAAATATGGAATGAGTGAATATACATTCCAGGGGGCGATTGAGAATTTTAGTAAAGTGAGGGAACCTTTATTTATCAGGCATTTTTCTCATCAGATCCCTGATAAATTTTCCATACCTGAAATATATGAACAAAGAGAGAAAGTATTTGAGGGGCTATTACGTGAGTTTTTTGAAAAGCTTGCAGCATTTTATGCATGTATAGAGGAGGGTTGGGTGCTGTTTCCATGCGACTACTCAAAAACATATCAGGCTTTGGTGACGGTTTTAGATAGCATTGATGCATTTTTTAACTCAGCTTTTAAGTCAGAAGTTAGTAAATATAAGAGCTCTGAACTTGAGCAAATAAAAACCTTCTATTCCAAAAATTTTAAAGACGCATATAAAGCAGTTCGGTGGTTTAACCAAAAGGGATGTCAAAAGAAATGTAAGCCACAAGATGTGATGGAATTGAGAGAATCCATCACAAAATCTTTAGCGGATCTTAATCAAATTAGAAACTTAATCTCTATAGACAATGTAATCAGCAATATCCTGGAGGACCAGATGGGTAGTAATGCTGGTGGGTATGAGGTGAATATAGAATGGGGCGGGTGTCCATTTTCCAATGGTGAGAGAATACAATATGCCGTTGTGCCAGATAGCAGACTAGTTGGGGAGAAAAAATTAGTTCCAGAGGAAGATTGGAAGGATTTGCGCGCGTCAGTTCTTCAAAGTGGCGAAAAGCTAAAAATAGGCTCTTATCAAAGTGGATATCTTTATTTTAGGATCAAACCGTTTACGGATGCAAACCTGCCAAAGGGCATAAATCCTATGTATGAAGATCTATACCTTGATAATTTGAATCTCTTTTAGGGTTGTATTCCCCGCAGCTTGCTGCGTAATATATACGGATGAGCATATACATATACAAAAGTCATAATGTAACCGTATTACTGTATCACCTGGTATTTCCAGCAAAATACAGAAA
>NZ_JAJBJB010000013.1 GCF_021811845.1 Candidatus Cyrtobacter zanobii
GCAAGCATTACGGCGTCAAATTTAACATTATCGCCGGCATCGTTAATCTCAAAAATGGTTTTTCTGCTGCATAAGCATCATCAGAAAAAGACAAAAGCCCGTCCAAAAAAAAGACAAAAAAACACAGGAACAAAAAACGACTTACGCAGCAGGTCTAGTGATATTTTATTTGGAGTCAATTTAGAAATCTAATAGTGTAGTACTTGGATATGTAATTATCTGATTCTAGAGCTTTACCTAATGACCATATTAGTATAGTCTCGGGCGGGTAATTAAGCCTTACTATATACTCAACTCATATTACTTAGCTTAATTACTCAAGAAATTTAATCTTACAGAAGGTAAAATGGCTTTTGTAAATTCTAAGATCTCTTCTCAAATTAAGGACTATTGGGAAAGGTTAACTATCAAAAAAACTGTTATCATTATGATCTTAATCACTGTAGCCCTGCACGGCTCTCAATGGTTAATTGCACATCATATCTGGCATGATATCTATGAATCATTTGAAAATGCTGGAGCCAAAGTGGGATTTTTTGAAGAAGAAAAAACTGCAAGATATAAAAGAAAGCAAGAAGCCATAATTAAACAGAAAAAAGAAGAAGAGATTGCAAAAGCTAATGCAGAGATTGAAATTGCTAAGGCTAATATACTTGATATATTGAATCATTATATTGATTACAGAGATAACATATATCACAAATATTTTAGCGCAGATGGTAGTAATTTGATCAAAGAAGGAGCTAATAAGATAAAGGAAGAGTACCAATTAATTCAGCATCCACTTGTTCAACTATTAGAGGAATGTGAAGAGGCTATAGAACGTGACATAACAGCACATATCAGCTTTGCTAAACATAATAGAGAAAAGTTAAAAGATATCAAACTTCAAATAGGAAAGTATGCACTCAAAGGTGATAAAGGCTTGACTGAAAGTGAGATGCAAGATTTAGATGAGCTGTTTAGCCAAGTAAACAGTATGAAGAAAATAGATTATGTGACAGATAGAGAGTGTTTAATTTTCGCTCGTTTTAAATCTGGAATACATAAAATAAGAGGAGCACCATGCAGCTTTATTATCGATCAGATATGGAACGAGCTAAGGAAGGATCAACATTTTATAAAAGAAATCGTGCCCCTGAGACTAAAAATTAGAATGCAGGAGTATAGACACGTTATTTGGAAATTACATTTTATGGATGAGTTATGAATGATATAAGAATACAGATAACTATGAGCGAAAAAGAAAAACAAGCCTTAAAGGCTCAGGCAGATATAAGATCTATGACACTAAGCGATTATGCTAGAAAAAAGCTTTTTGATGATAATGTAGATATTGCAAATAGCGAAAATCTAAAGTGTATAAGCCCATCTGGAGCAGTTCACGAGGCGCTAACAGCTGTTAGCTGCAAAACAATTGAAGGGGTGCTTTTATATATGATGACTTGCTTGACAAAACTTAGCCATACACAAGGAGAAGATATATTAAATAAGTGCAGAGAGAATGCCAAAGATAAACTGAAGACTTTGGGTTATCATGTCATAAAAAATGAATGACTTTGTAAGAGGTGGGCAGCTTGCAATTCATTCTGTTAGAATGAATGTTCAGGTATGGAAGTGGATTATAAGACTAATTTTACTCATATTTTTAGTATCATGTGCCCAAGTATTTTATACAAAAACCAGCCCAATGGATTGGAAAAACTTAAAGGGCTATATCAAAAGAGAGCTTGCATTGAATGATGAGGCTGAAGTTACTTATTATACAAAGTACGGCATACAGAAGACACAAAAGAATAGGTTTGCAAAACATAACCCCATCTTTAAAGAGCTAGAGAAAAACTTTGAATCTCTTTTTTATGAAGGTTTAATTTTGGCAAGCTACATATCAGCAACACTGCTTGTTTTTATCATTTTATATTTTCGCTTTTCTGGGAAAAAGAAGGCAATAAGCCTTGAGCTTAGAGGAGTATTTCTAGCTTCGTTTAAGCAAGTACTAAAAGGGGTTAAAAAACATAATTCCAAATTTGATTATAAGCCAATATCAATAGTTGGCATGCCATACCCCATCACTGGCTCTCCTGAAAATTATACATCAGGGGAACAATCTCACACAATGATAGTAGGATCAACTGGCTCTGGTAAAACTTCTATAATAAGAGAATTAATTATGGATATCCATAATAGAGGAGATAAAGCTATAATTGTTGATGTTAAAGGAGACTATACAAAGTACTGTTATAGAAATGAGCTTGATGTGGTTCTTAATCCGCTAGATCAAAGAGGTGCAAATTGGTCAATATTTAATGAAACGGATACACTAACAGGATTTGCAACAATAGCAAAATCTCTAATACCAGCAGATTCTAAAGATCCTATATGGTCAGAGGCCGCAAGAGTTGTGTTCTCTGAGATGGCAACTTTATACGCAGATGAAAACCTCTCTATGTCTGAGTTTGCAGATAAGCTTCTAAAGCCAGATGTGCATGAGCTTATGCAAATCCTTAAAAATACATACGCTCAAAAGATAATAAATACAACTATTGATAAGGCCGCACTTTCTGTTTTGATGACTTTAAGCACATATCTACGGCCACTTAAATTGTATAAAGATAGTAAAGATTGCTTTTCTATACGAAATTGGATTTTAAATAATACTTGGAATAAAAAACTAAAGCAGAATGGCTTTTTAATTTTATCATCAAAAGCAGAGGCCAAAAGAGACCTAAATCCACTCCTTACAGCGCAGATGGACATAGCAATTAATGCTATGAGATCTATGAACGAAGAGAGTAATAAGCCTAAAATCTGGTTTATTTTAGATGAGCTAGGCTATTTTGATCAACAAATACCAAATTTAATAGATGGCTTAACCACAGCAAGGTCGTATGGTGGATGCTTTGTTTTAGGCATTCAGGATATTACTACTCTTGCTAAGGTATACTCAAGAGAGCAAGCAGAAACTATTACAAATAACTGCAAGACAAAGCTCTTTATGAACGTAGAAGGTGCTCAAACCGCAAGGTGGTGCTCTGATAATATAGGGCAAGGCGAAGTTGAAGAATGGAATGAAAGCTTTTCCTATGGAGCCCATGAAATGAGAGATGGAATGAGTGCAAGTAAAATAAAGAGAGTCAAAAACGCTGTTTTAGAGGGAGAATTTTCACTTTTAAAGACAGGGCAAGGCTATATCAAGCTTTCTGGTTACAGGCCAAGCAAGTTTTCTGCAGGAAAGAGACCTATTTTACCAATATCAGAACGTTATATTGAAAACACCAAACTTTCAGCACTTCTTGAGCAAGAGAAAAAAGAACAAGCTAATTATAGACGCGAAACTGAAAAAAAACTAATCCAGAGTTCAAATTGTATCCAAGAACAAAACAACTATCAAGAAAACTCATTAACAGATCATGAGCCAAAAAGAGATCAAAAGTATAATAAAGATAGTAGTATTATTATATAAAAATGCTCACAGTTAAAGCTTTAACATCATCAAATTCTGCAAAAGAATATTATAGCCATGGAGATTACTATGGTATGCAAAGCATGGGCACATGGTACGGCAAGGGAGCTGAAATATTAAACTTAAAAAGTGACTTTAGCCCTAAGAATGAGTGGAAATTTTCACGCATGTTAGATGGTGAAATAAATGGGTACCCACCTCTTGGAAGGATAAAGGATGGAAAAAGAGAACACAGGCCAGGTTATGATCTTACATTTTCTGCGCCTAAAAGCTTTTCTATAGAAGTAAATCTCAGATCAGATCAACCAGCCCTCTTAAGGTCAAAAATGCAGCTGGCTGTGAAGAGAACGTTAAATTATGCAGCAGAAAATGGCATGATAGAGACCAGGACAGAAAAAGCAGGAATGGTAAGAGAAAAATCCGAACAATTAGTTTTTGCTCTTTTTCCTCACAACAGCAACAGAAAACTTGAGCCTCAAGAGCATATCCATGCACTACTGGCTAATATTGCAGTTTGCAAAGACGACAAGCTTCGCAGTATAACGGTAGATAATCTTATGAGTGATATTAAGTTCCTAGGCCAAGTATTCAGAAATGAACTTGCACTGGAACTAAAGAATTTAGGCATAGAGCTGGAGGATAAAATTCTATCAGATGGCAGTAGCTCATTTGAAATTGCAAGTGTGGAAAAAGAGGTGATAAAAGCCTTTTCAACTAGAAGAGCTGAGATTGAGGCTTTATTTAAAGAATATGATATCATTACTAAAAAGGAAAAAGACAGAATAGTCATGTATTCTAGAGACTCAAAAAAGAGAATCAGCAAGGATATCTTGCTGAAAACTTGGCATGATATTGAACAAAAGACACTGTCAACTCTTAAAAAAGATCTACAAAAAGAGCAAGAAAAGCCAGAAAAACCAACTTTAGAAGAAGTTGTTAGAATGTGTATAGATGATATTTCATCCAGGCAATCTGTGTTTAGTCATAATGATCTAATCAAGATGGTAATGAAATACTCTATAGGAGAGCAGTCTATCTATCATATCACATCGTGCATAGAGCAATTTGTGGATAAAGGTGAGCTAATTAAACACGAAAAGAATTATACAACAAAGGATTTACTTCAGAAAGAGAAAGAAATTCTCGAAATGGCTAAAAAGGCCCAAAATAAAGATAAATGCCTTTTAAAAGAGCGTTATGTTGATAAGCAAATTAATAATTTTGAAAAAAGAGAAGCATTTAAGTTAAATGAAAGCCAGAGATTTGCAGTAAAATCCATTCTCGCCTCCAAAAGTTCCATAATAGCAGTTGATGGACTAGCTGGAGTTGGTAAATCTACCATATTAAATGCAGTTAGAGATATTAGCGCAAGGAGAGTAATCAATTTGCTAGGATTTGGAAATAAATTTGTAGGATCTGCGCCAACCGCATCTGCAAGCAAGACTTTATCTGAATCTGCTAAAGTAGAATCTTCAACTTTGCATAGTTTCCTCTACAAACATAAAGGCTATATAAGTGGTAACACATCTGCTCTTTTGCAGCTTAAGAAAACATATTCAAACACAGTAATATTCACAGACGAAGCTTCCATGATCTCAACAAAGCAGATGCATGGTCTTTTAACGCTTTCACAAAAGCTAGGATTTAAACTGGTACTTGTTGGGGATAAACATCAGCTTGGGGCAGTAGAGGCTGGAAAAGATTTTGAGCAAATCATCAAAGAAATTCCACATATTAAACTAGATAAAGTTATAAGACAGCAGGATAAAGAGCATAGAGAAGCAGTAGTACAAGCTTCAAAGGGCAATATCAACAAATCTTTTGAGATTCATGATAAAAACATAGAGCAGCACGGAGAAAAACTCATTCAAGCTTCTGTAAAGAAGTATATGGAGTCAAATTCAAGGGAGGATACATTGCTTATATCCCCTACTAAAAAAGTTCGTGATCAAATTAATAACAAGATTAGAATTGAACTAAGAAAAGAAAATTCGCTTACTGGAAAAATTACTAATTTTACAGCTTTGAGACAAAAGAATTTTTCCTTAGCAGATTATGCTTTTTCAAAAGTGTATATTAAGGGAGATGTTGTAAAATTTGCAAAGCAATACTCAAATGGTATTGAAAAGAACGCATATTATAAAGTAGCTGGAATTAATAATATAGCAAACAGCATAACGTTAGAAAAGGATAATAAATTTTTTGTATTTAAATTTAATACCAATATAAAATATGAAAATATCATAGAGGTATATGAAGAAATTAATTTAAGATTACAAGAGGGTCTTAAAATAAGATTTACAAAAAATAACAAAGAAAATAGTTTAATAAATTCAGAAACTGCAATAATAAAAAACATAGATAAAAATACAATCACACTTCAATTAGAAAATGGGAAAATAGCAAAAATAAACAAAGCTGCACTTACTCATATTGATTACGGTTACTGCACAACAATTCATGCAGCTCAAGGCAAGACTTATGAAAAAAACATTGCGGTAATTGAAGACAATAAACTTTTATCTACTCAAAGATTATGGTGTGTAATTATATCAAGACATAAAGAAGAATTTACAGCTTTGCTACAGGATAAAGACAAGCTCAAAAGCTATTTGATGAGTAATGAAGGCTCTAAAATGAGTGCAATTGAGCTGCATAATTTATCAATTGAAGGCAAAAAAACTGAAATGCAAATGTCATTGTAGCATTTAAAACCATATTAAGTCGCACAAAATTAAACTATATGCATTTCTGAATGTTAGTAGAACAAGCCAAAAATAAAAAATGTTGCAATCTTGAAACCAGCTCACACACAGCTGCTCACAAACTCCCATTATTTGAGCGTTGTTCTTTGACATAACAAAGAGAATTATTATTTCATACAAAGAATATAAGCTACAGCTGTGTCTGGCACAGCTGCTCTAAGCACCATAAAATGAGACTTTATTAAGGGTAGCTGTGTGTGGCACAGCTATTTTGCAATTTGAGCTGCGTCTGACACAGCTTGCTTGTAAGCCGCATAATACGGCACTTTTAAGTAATGCACAAAGGGTGCGATTGGTGTGATGCGCAAATATTCATAAATGAATATTTGCTTCTCTCTTGGCGCATGCCGTTTTATGCATTCTTTAAGAAAAGAAATAAATCTAAATCTGCAAGTAATAAATTTAGCTACGAAAGCTTCTTTGGCGATTGAGAAGATTAAACAAATTATATTTTGAACAAAGATGCTATCAAAATCTAAAATGCATTTTAATGAATAATATTATTATAATTTAACCTTGTTAAATTATAATAAATAACGATTATTCCTTGCTTTTAGAGCATAATGATGTATTATAAATATCATTTCTTTCATTTATAAAAATGAGAAAAAATAAGAAGCAAGAATTAAACAAAATAATTAACTTAGAATCTTTAAATAAAATTGAATTGATCAATAATTATCTAAATAAGAAATTCAAAAAAGAAATTATAGGATTTGCATCTAACTTGATAAATTGTGATCAAAATTCTATCAGGATATGAATATATACTGGATTGCTAAAACCAAGTTCTATCAAATCTCACTTGAGAAAACTTTATTTGATGAAACTGTCTTAAGAAGAACTTGGGGCTCAATTCACAATAACTCCACGAGATCAAAAACACACTTTGTAACTTCCGATAATGAAATTACAAAACTTGTTGCGCAAATCCATAAAAGAAGAGTATCTAGGGGTTATAGACTTTTAAATTGCTTTTCTCTTGATTGAAGTGACACATAAGATCCACGATACCTTTGCAAAGAAATCTCTCTCAAGAAAGAGTATTGCAAGAGGTTTATTCGAAACCTATCTGCCAGATCATGTAAAGAGCTTAGTAGATTTTGATTCTCTAAAACAAGAAAAGAGCGATACGTATAGTGATGTTCTTGGTGAAGGGATAGTAGATGTCCTATACAGCGCAGATTTTAAAGGAAATAAGGGTTATATGCCGATCTTTCTGCTCATAGAGCACCAAAGCTCACATGATGAGATGATGGCATTCAGAATTCAAAAGTACGTGCTCAGGATATGTGATGAGCATTTAAGAGCAAATAAGGATTCTAAATTACCTTTGATATATCCTACTATACTTTGGGCTGGCAAGGGCCCTTACAGAGCTTCTAAATCGTTCTATGAGCTATTTGAGGATAAAGAGCTAGCCAAGCAATTCTTTACAGATGATATTAATGTGATTGATGTCTCTTGCATAGAGGATTTCAGGTTAAGGGAGCAATACCAAACTGGACTTATGCTTTATGCAATGAAGCATATCTATGATAAATCACTAGAAAAAGCACTTTGGTATATAATGGATATTTTGAAATCCATATTCAAAGAAGATTTTAAATACGGCAAAGATGTGGTATTATACATAGTTGAAAAAGGAGAGGGTGGTGAGGATGTACTTGCATTACTCTGCCAAGCGGCTCCTAGTAATAAAAGAGGTGAGATTATGACTATAGCTGAGAAATTAATAGAAAAAGGTAAACTCCAAGGAATTGATATTGGTATGGAGAAAGGCATGGAGAAAGGCAAAGAGGCAGCAATGGTGCAAGTAGCTAAAGCTATGTTAGTTCAAGGGTTTAAAGACGATGCCATCACCAGCTGTACTGGACTCTCTCTTACACAAATAGCCTCTCTGAAAAATTAGCTAGTTGGTATTCAATCTTACACCTCTGTAATACCTGATATTTCAAGTATATTATTTGAGCAACGGGCCCCATCCTCTTTGTACCCGCTACTTAAAAACTCATCCATATCCTTAAATTCTGCTGGTAATTTTAAGATTCTATAGTTTATGTTGTTATTCTTAAATATCTCTATTGCCTTTTCCTGACCTTTGAGACCAGCTTCATCATTATCAAGCAATAGGTATACCTCTTTAGCGGATTTTAGTTCATGGAGTTGTCTAAAGTTTATCATATTTCCACCTATAGCTACTACGTTTTCTATGCAAAATGCAGATGCATGTAAAGCATCAAACACACCTTCCACTAAAGTAATTGGCTTCTTTGGATTGGCATTATGAAAGTTAAACAGCCCTTTTTTCATTCCTTTGGAATAAAGATATTTGGGTAAATGATCATTGTCACCCCTTCCTATAAAGCCTATTATATTGCCATCACGATCTTTATATGGGATAACTATTTTATGGGTTTCACCTATCAAATGCAGTGCATTAAGTGCTTTAATTGCTTGGCTTTTACCAAAGCCTTTTGTAAGTAGATAGTAAAGCAACATTCTCTTTGATGGAATATAGCCTACATCCATTTTCCTTATTACACTGGTTGTATACCCTCTGACCTCTTTGAGGTATTTGACATGATACTTTGCAAATTTCCATATAGAGCTCGATATCTCTGAATTTAAGTGATCTAAGTGATCTGCGGTATGAAAAGCTTTCCTAGCCTCATGTGACTCTGACATAGAGAGAAGCGCTTTAAAAACGTCTCTGCCTTCGATATAACCATATTTTGCTTTAACATAATCCCATATTGATATAGTCCCCCTTGTATAGTCCACCAACAAGCCTGGATTGTTGCGGTATACATAAACTTTGCGCGAGCCTCCAGTGGAAAAATCAACTTTGCAGCTAGACTGTGATATATAGCAATTTCCTTTAAGTTTAAAATCAAACTCTGGTAGGGCAGAAGATAATCTTGTGTATAAAGATGCGTATATGCTTGTTAATGTACTCATAAATTCAAAACAATCCAGGAGGAATGCGTATGCATTCCCCCGGAACTGCCTCCCTGGCGAAGGGCCTTTTAAAAATGTCGCTTGCGACAAGGGTTAGATAGAAAAAATTTGTTCGCGGTGAATGCCAAGCTTTGCTTGGCAGAGGAAAATTTTTCTATCTAAGCGCAGCGTGCCCTTGCGCCAGCGACATTTTTGCCCTACGCATTTTGTACTATCGTATAGCGAAATACATATAATGGTACGATTGGTACGAATTTTATTATCAATTTTCTTATTTTACAAAGCTCACCAGGCTTACACTTTTAACTCAGTACTGTTGGCGTATGTCGTTGCTGAAAAATTTTGCAACATGTATTGATTCTATAATCAAACAGCACGATAATGCTGATATCCTTATAAAGTAATAACTAGGTAAGTTGAGCTTAAGGCCTTTGTGAATGAAAATACTTGAGTTAGCTATTCTGGGAGTTGCTTTAAATTGTTCTGTAGCCTCTGAGATTGGGCCTTAGTGCTAATTGAGGAGTGTTGTGGGGTAATGGATGTTATGGAAAATGCAATGCAAATGAACCACTCTACCAATAGGATTTGGATGTGTGTGCTTTGAGCAGTGTCATAAAAAACTAAAAAGTCGCTTTTATGGTAAATGAGAGAGGCCTCTGCTTCCTTCAATAGAAAGCTTCTTTATTTTTTCGACTTCCACTCAAGTTTTTTAATTTGGTCTCCTTTTGCCATGAAAATTGATTTCATCGATAACTTAAGAAAATTTCAAAACATAGATGCTTTATATGAAAAATCGGAAGCAACATCAGAAGGTATATTATCAGCTCTAAAGGATATTTTTACTGATGAAGAAGATGTAGATATTATTACTCCCGAGATGTCTTCTATTTATTCTATTAATGAGCCAGAAGGCTCTATTAGTTACATGAAGATGATTGAAGAGGGGTATTTAAAGGAAGTAGATGGACAGTACAGAGAAAATCTAAAAAGGCCAGTTGTTGCAATAATTAATACATCAAATATTAGGCAAAATGCAGGGAAAGTGAATCATGATGCGATAAGCAAGCATGGTCATTGGCAAACGTTAGTTATTATTCCCAAAGAAGGAAATAATGTTGATGTATTTTTCCATGACCCTCTTTTCCAAAGAAAATTACCTGCTTTTTTTAAATCTCTATTTGATACACCATATAATTATGAAATAAAATCTGATGATGACATTCATACATTAAGTACAGGAGGAAAATTTCAACCCGCTTTCCATGAAGGAAGGTATAAAATTCAGCAACAAACTGGTGCACATGATTGTGGATGGTGGTCTTTATATAATGCAATAATGTTTGTTGCTGATAAAAATGATGATTTTTTAGGTAATTACGAAAATTTTGATAAAGAAATCGCAAAGGATAATGGAGCAAAATTAAGGAAATTGTTTGCTAAAAATCATTATAATCTTACTTTAAGTAGTGTGCAGCCAGGTAGCAGTACATCATCAGCTCGCAATATAAAAAAATTACTTTTTGCAGAAGATAAGGAAGAAAAAATCAAAGAATTTTTAAGAGAAGATAGAGAAGAGGCATTACGTGTAATGAAAGCTATTGATAATGAAGTTTCAAATGACCTTGAAAACAAAGTGCTGGAGATTGATGATCACGCGTTTCAATTATTATCATTTTTATTTGAGTCTACCAATAGCTTGCAAAAAGCTTTTGAACTTTTAGAAAAAGTGCAAAACAACAGTATGGAAATAGATCAAATATCAATGGATCTACAAATTTCATCTCCAGATAAAACAAGAGCAATACAAGAAGAATTAGCTCAATTACAAATATCACCTCTTCGTGTCAAGAAGGGGCTTAAATTTGCTACTGATCCAGATACCTTCGAAAGAGTAGTCACTTCAGATATATTCGTAGATAAGAGTCTATTTATAAAAGAAATTATAGATTCTAGCGCAGATCACATATTAATAACTCGTCCACGTAGATGGGGAAAAACATTGAATATGGATATGCTTAAGACTTTCTTTCAACCTGATGTAAGTGATGGATCACATTATGATCTACATGACAAGTGTAATAAGAATAAAGTTCTGTTTGAAGGCGGAGAGATAGAATTAGATTTTTTGGAGAAAAAAAAGTTAAAGAAACTAAAAATTGCTGAAGAAGGCGAGCACTATCTTAAAAGGCAAGGGCAATACCCAGTAATCTTCATAAGCTTTAAGGATATCAAAGAAAGCACATATGATAATGTAGTAACAAAACTAAAGAGTGAGATAAGTAAGACTTTTATTGAGCATGAATATTTATACAAGAATATGTTGCTTAAGGACATTGCTGAATATAACGAACTTACCCAAGAGCCAGGGCAAAAAATAACTACAAAAGGAAAGAAGGTAAGTTTTCTGGAAAAAGCAGTAAAAATGAAGCAAATACAAATCCGTGAAGAAGCTAAAAAATTTAAAAGGTTTAAAGATGAAAAAGATTCAAAAGACACTCAATTAACAGAACAAGAGCTAAAAGAAAGCCTAAGCTTCCTAAGCGAGTTGTTGCAAGAACATTTTGAAAGAAAAGTATACATACTAGTAGATGAGTACGAGGCTCCCGTAACCAGCTTGCTAGAAGAACAGCTAAAAGTTAAAGGAAAGCCTTCAAATATCAAGCTAGTAGACAAAGTATCTAAATTGATAACATCTGTATTATCACATTGTGGAAAAAATAATCCCGTATTAGAAAAAATAATACTAACAGGTGTAACTGATACGCTGAAAAAAGACGGAGCTTCTGGATTTAATAATATTAAAGTTTTTGATGTTACAAACGAAAAGTTTTCTAATAGCTTTGGATTTTCTGAAGAAGAGATAAAAGAGCAGCTATTAAAAAATACTTTAGAGCAAATGCCAAGTAAAGAATCTTTGCAAAAAATAATGGATAAGATTGCAGAAAAGTATAATGGGTACCAGGTGTATCAGCAATTTGGTGAAATAAAATTACTATATAATCCTTGGGCCGTTATGAGCTTTGTATCTGAGCTAAAAGATGGTAGTACTAAAATTACTTTTCCACGAAATGATTGGCAATCAAGTGGAGTAAGCTCAATATTGCAAAACTTACCAACAATTAGACTAAAAGAGGAACTTTTAAACAAGTTGCAAAAATTAGTGCAAAATTATGAAGATGGGATACAACTTGACTATGACTCTAATATAGAGATAGCAAACGATCTAAAAAATGTGCTAGCAGAAGATAACATAAACGCAGAGCAGCTTGTGAGCTACTTGTTGATAAGCTCAGGCTATATAACCAATGCAGGGAAAGCAGGATATTACAAAATACCAAATAAAGAAGTTTACAATTATTTTGCAAAAAACGTTCTTAATTATTGGTTAAAAGAAAAGCTTGGTGATGTCAATCCTATTTTAGAAGGATTTGTCAAAGCTTTAAAGCAAGGGGCAGTAGAATTTAAGAAATTTTTAGAAGAAAAAATTATTAATAATGAAAAATTAGCAGACAAACCAGAGGCACATTTTCAAGGCATAATACATGGTATTACAACGCTTGCATCAATAACAAAAAAAATAAATTATATTTCAGAAGTTGAGTATCAAGCGTTAGGCAAAAGAATAGATGGATTTTTTATCCCAAATCAAAAGAACGATGAAAGTGTCGAGTATATAGTGCATGAATATAAAGTTGATAATTCAGAATATTATTCTAGAGATTCCAAAATGGATGAAGCCTTAGAGCAAATATATAGAAATAACTACATTGCCCCTGCTATACGTCAAGCTAAAGAAGGAGATGTTATAATTACGAGAGGGATGGTCTTTTATCATAGTGGGGAGAAAGGTGGAAATTCATTAATGGATTTACAACAAGCAACAACGAAAAAATGGGAGGTCAAAATTGTAGAATATAGGCATGACTTACTAGAGGCAAAAGATATATATAAGATATTTAGCACATATAAGAATAATGTAGATACCGCAGTGGCTGAATGGAAAAAAAATAATAACAAAAGTAATGTGCCCACTAAAGAACAGAAGAAGTTATTAGATGAGGAATGGAAAAAACGTTTGGAAGAATACAAAGTTGATACTCTATCTCATTTGCTAGATAAGATTAAGCAAGATCACCAAAAAAAAAGTGATTCTAGAGAAAAATTATTCACGAACCAAGATGAGCAAAAGACAAAAGATATCGAAATGCATCAAAATGAAGTAGATATAAGCTGTGTGTATAGAAATCAAGGCAAAAGACAAAAGATAGGTGAGACAACAGATGTGGTTGTTCAAAAGCATGACGAAGGACCACAGCACAGCAAGCTCTATGGAGATAATAAAGCTACTGGAGTAATTAAATATGCTGATGGTATGTCCGATAAAGATATAGAATTGAATTTACAATCTATAAAAAGCACAATTATCAGCAATAATCGACAAAATGAATTTTATATAGAAGAAAAAGTGCTAAATAAGGTAAATATTATTCAAGCAATAAAACAATGGAATAATTCAGATGATGTGCCTGCTCAATATTTATCCATTCTTACTTTAACCAACGCAGAAAGAAAGAAGCACGCACTGACTTTACATATAGAAAAACATAATAACATATTAAAAATTACAATCGCAGATCCTTTATCATGTGATAACGCAGAATTTAAGCAAGAGATAAGAGAATTACGGGGTTTATTATCAATATTCCCAGGAATACGCTATAAAGTAGTACATACAGCTATACAAGATATAAATTCTCCTACATGCGCAGATGTCAGTTTACATGCTATATTAGAATCAATTCTAGATTCTGGCGCATGTGCAGACTTAAGCTTAATTGGAGACTCTGCTGTTATAGCTCCAGAATGTAATGGTAATGCTGCTAATTCTGCTATCAATACAATCACCAGCATAAACTATAACATACAAGCATACTTACCTACACTATATACGTTTATGAATGAAAGACCCCAAGCCCAAATTGAACATGCAAATCATGCAGATAACGGTAATCCAGTATCTAATTTTCCAACAACATCATCTACTTCTCATCAAACCCAGCATTTACCCATGTATAATGTTATGGGCAATAACAATTTACATGTAGCAAGTTTACTAAACATAAATGACGCTAATCTCATTGGAGCGTCTTTTCTTAATACACTTGGAATTCGCAGTGCGATGATATTGGTAAAAGAAGGCATAATTCCAGAAGAAATATTTACAGTAGAAACTTCTAAAGGTAGCTTCCAAAAAAATACTGAAAAAAAATCATTGTATAGTAGCATACAGGAACAAGATGATGCACAAATTGGTGGTGGTATGCTTCTTGATGAGCAAAATACCAATAAAGTTCCTTTATCTAACAAGCAGTATCAAAAATTCAAAGCAGATTTTTTAACGATGGTTAGCGAGGCTGGTGGGCTTACAATAGATGTTGATGGAGTTTTAAATCAGGAAGAGTTTGTAAAAAAATACGAGAAGAAGCTATCTGAATACATAACAGATAAAAAGAGAACTTTTGCTGAAAAAGCTATATCTTATGTGGATAAAGTTAATAGTTTTGCAATTATTGTAGATGAATCACTAAAGCTAGTTAATTTAGCTATTAAAGATGAGCTTACAATTAAAGACGAGATATATGGGATTGCAGGGTTTATAAAGATAGAGAACGCGTTACATTCTTTATCTGCTGGAAAGCTTGGCCTTTCATATACTTTCGGGCTGAGTGTAGATGCAATAGCAGATGGTGTATACTTTGGATATTCTGCCTTCCGAAACAATCATTCCGAATTTATTACAGCAGGAAGTAAATTTCTTACTAGCTTAACTTATTCATTTGCAACATCAATATCACATGGCGCCACTCTAAGCATAACTGCCGCTCTTGGGATACCTTTGCTTGGTAAAGTTGCTATTGTTATACATGGTACTTCATATACTACAGGCTTACTAAAATCTTATACTTACTCCTGGATTGGTAAAGGTGGCTATGCAGATTACTGTGTTACTGGACTAGATAATACAGTCAAAACAATTGCACAGCCCATAATCTTTACAACAGAGGTTATTTCTGTATCTATTGCTTCAATACAGGGTGAACTGGGATGGCTAAATGAAGATACGAGTTTTCAAAATAATATTCGTGGACTAGAACTCAGTAAAACACTCCTTGATCTCTTTTCTTGGGTTACTCCAAAATTCGTATACGATTTTGAGCAAGGTTCTAAATGGTATCAGAATAAGATAGACAAAGCTAATGAACTAGAGAGTTATAAGAGGCATTTTGCAAAGACAAATGACCAGAAGTTATATGATGGTATATATAAACTTGCACTTGAGAAGAAATATGCCCTCATCAATTCTGGAACATCTGTGGAAGATGCTAAGGAGTGGATGGAATCAATGCTGAAGACAAATGTCACCGTTAAAGCCCCCGAGGTAGGTGATTGCTCTGGAGATACTCAAAGGTATTTATATAAATATGATGTGTGTTTTGAGATGAATAGTTATGAAAATGGAAAGCAGTATTACTGCTACAGCAAGAGTGCTAATACTGTAGATAGTATACTCGCAGGTTCTCAACATGATCAGTTTGAAGTTATAGATGGTTGCGTAGAATATAAGGACATACATTTTGCAATGTGATTACTAGAGAGTACCATAAACGATCGTTTTTGGTATAACAAGCACACAGTACAAATTTTATTAAAAATCTACTCAAAATATGTCCCAAAACCTTGTTCTACTTGTTTTGTTCTGTTAAGGTTATAAAAATCCGTTTTTGGAATAAAAATATGCTCATTGGTTATGCTCGTGTTTCAACTTTGGATCAAAATCCCTAGCATCAAATTGATGCTCTAAATGAGGCTGGTTGCAAAAAGATATTCACTGAAAAAATATCTGGGATCAGTAGGACACGTATACAGCTACAGCAAGCACTGGACTACATGCGTTCTGGCGACACTCTTGTTGTTTGGAAATTATCACGTATTGTCTCTCACACAAATGATCTCTACAGTTAAAGATCTAGAAGAGCGCAAAATCAGCCTAAAAGTGCTTACGCAAAATATTGATACCTCAACGCCAGAAGGCAGACTCTTTTTCCACATGAATGCTGCCTTTGATCAATTTCAAAGAGAGATTATAGTAGAAAATACTAAGGCAGGTTTGACATCAGCTCGTAAAAATGGCCGTATTGGCGGCAGACCTCTACTCATGGCTGATGATAAAATTCGTAGTGCAAAAGCAATGCTCAAAGATAAAGAAAATTATCCATTTATTTCTGACATTATAAAAACCCTACAGGTAGGGCGAACCACTTTCTATAGGCACTTTCCTTCAGATGAAATTCAAAGAATCAGGCAATAAAGATGTTTCACGCACGTTATATTAGTTGACATTTAATCTTACACCGCAGTTCAAATAATCTGTGCGAAAAATCATATGGTTAAAGCTTTTCTATCTCTTGTAAAGAAAGCCAGGTGAATTCTGATACTTTTTTCTTATCAACTCCAACAGATAGCATGTTCTTGGCTATTGCTAGCTTCTCTGCATATCTGCCTTTTTCCATGCCCTCTTTTATACCCTCCTCCCTAGCTTCTTCCTTGATATACGCCTCTCTTGCTCTCGCATCTTTTGCTGCTTTTTCAGCATTTTCATAGGCAAGTAGCTCATCATTTGTCCAGTTGTGTGCTTCTAATTCATGATATGCCCTTTGGATTATATCATTGTTGTTTGCAAGAATAGATTGCATGTCTTCTCCTTTATGTGCGTGTTTAAAAAAGTAGCACCACTTCTCTTGATAAGTACTAAGAGAATGGATGTCCTTTGTAAACTTTGGTAGCTCTAAAAACGTAAATGAAAAATCTTTTAGATCCCTTTCATGGCTGTTCTGATCTAATATTACATGTACTGATTTATAATCAGGTTTCTTAGGGAACATTTCATATTCTGTTATAGCTAGAAAGATTATCTCTTTTAGATGTTTATAGTCATCTCCCTTATCTGGTTGTGAGGCATATGCCTTTGCTGCATAATATTGAGCCCTCTTTTCAAAGCCAGCTACTTTCGCTACTTGCATCTCTACTATGTATTTAACTCCATATTCATCTTCACATAATACATCTACTATACTCTGCTTCTTGCTAGCTATCTCGGGTTGCTGCAGAGGGTTTATTAATGTTACTTTCTTAATGATTCCACGAGAGTCATTCACTATTATGTCATTTAAAAAATGCATTAGGATATCTTTGTTCTTTTCTGTTCCAAAGATCCTTTTGAAGGCCACGTCATTACGTGGATTTAAGTATTTTACTATCATGCTTGTTACCTATTATGCAGCGACTATCTATATATAAACTTTATATCTCTTGCGTTTTATGGCAATTCTATAGCAATTACTTGATCATGGCAATCATACGGTTAAGTTTGTAGATCTAAACTTTGAGACCCGTCTGCTTTAGAAACTCTAGCGTAGCCTATTATCTTAATCACCAAGAAAGATAATTTATGCAATGTAATCTTGCGTTGATTATCTATAATGGCTTTTCTGGTGCTTTTCTAGATCAATTCTTATATCATTTCTAGCAGTAAGATACGTTTTTCTGGTCAATCCTTGTATAATTGTTTCTTTTACAACATATCAAAATATGCTTTTATGCCTGATTTCCATTTTTTTGTTCCGTATTATATCGTATGATCTTTTCTATTATGTCAAAAATAGGAATAAAATTGTTAAAATCACACTTCCCAAATTTAGCACTTTCTTTTGCTAGCTCGTTTTTGTTGAGCACGTTATTATTAAAAAACTTATTTTGTATCTCTTGAGAGAAAAGATCCTCTATAGCTAAATTGATTTTTGTTAAATCTTGATAGTTGATTCCTTTGGGAACTGGCAACAAAAATATATATCCATTTTTCGTTTCATGTTTATAACACCATCCCTCTTCTTTATTTGAACAATACTCTTCCCATTTATCTTTCTGTTTTGTTTTACATTAGACCTGCTGCGTAAGTCGTTTTTTGTTTCTGTGTTTTTTTGTCTTTTTTTTGGACGGGCTTTTGTCTTTTTCTGATGATGCTTATGCAGCAGAAAAACCATTTTTGAGATTAACGATGCCGG
>NZ_JAJBJB010000313.1 GCF_021811845.1 Candidatus Cyrtobacter zanobii
GTAATACACATAAATGAGATGCTGGATACATTTGATTAGGAGGCTCTTCAAGATCTTATGGAACTGATGGAACTATTGCAAAAGCATGATCAGCTGGAAAATATTGTCCAAAGGGAGCTACAACTGAAACTCCTTGACCACTCGGAACCTATAATCCTTTAACAGCATCTGGAGAATGATTTGTCTGTCCAAAAGGAAAATCTTGAGATACGACAGGAATGACAGCACCAAACTCATGCCCTGCTGGATACTATTGTCCTTTAGGAACAAGTGGGACAGCTAATAAAGTTCAATGCCCAGCTGGAACATTTTCTAATGATATTGATTTGAGCGAAGTTGGAGAGTGTTTACCATGTCCGACTGGAAAATATTGTCCAATAGGGACTACTGATCCATCTTCAAATAATTGAGATGCAGGATACGTC
>NZ_JAJBJB010000314.1 GCF_021811845.1 Candidatus Cyrtobacter zanobii
TGTCATGGCAGCGTTATTAGTGCAAGTCCATCCAGTTTCAATCTGACAAGTAGATGAGCATCCATCTCCGTTGCTTCCATTGCCATCTTCACATTGCTCTGATGGAGTAATGTATCCATCATTGCATTGTTGTGTGCATGTTGAAGCTGTTGATGAAGATCCGCCTGATCAATGATAGCCGTTGATCGACCCAGTTCAATCTGATTTTCATCCGATATTATCTGATGTATTACCGTCATCACATACTTCTGCTCCTAACACCTTGCCATCTCCGCAAATGGTTGTTCATGTAGATAATGTCATGGCAGCGTTATTAGTGCAAGTCCATCCAGTTTCAATCTGACAAGTAGATGAGCATCCATCTCCGTTGCTTCCATTGCCATCTTCACATTGCTCTGATGGAGTAATGTATCCATCATTGCAT
>NZ_JAJBJB010000163.1 GCF_021811845.1 Candidatus Cyrtobacter zanobii
CCCCGAGTATTAATCTTTCAATTGGAAATGAATTATAAAAATAATTTCGAAAATGATTCCGTCCTCCCAGTTTACCTACAGTCAGGTATGTATCATTATAAAATGTCAAAGCCAATTTAACATTTTAACAATCAAAGATATGCTTATAACTGAGTATAGTATCAAAGTGATCAGGCACATTATTATATGCCACAACAACCATCAACAGTAATTCCTCCAGCAGGAAGCAAAATGGCGAAATATAAAACATCCCTTTGCAAGCACTTCGAGCAAACTGGCACCTGCCAAATGGAACAAAGATGACACTTTGCTCACGGCAAGGCTGAACTCAGAAAACAAACCGATGTATGTCCTGCTTTTGTTTACTCGGGCCTCGGATCCGACGCTGTTGTCTAACCCATGTAGCCGCTGCCTGCAAGCGTCAGCGACCTGTTCCAGACGACAGTGAGCACAACTGCGCCGCCTGGATACGTCCTGAACAAGTACAAGACCGTCCCGTGCAAGTAACTTCCAAACCGGTAAGGCGAGCTGACTGATTCGTAGAGGGCTACTGCAAATACGGTGACCGGTGCACGTTTGCGCACGGCGACGTCGACCTGAGAGCGAAGTTCGTGCCGGCTACGTCGCTGTACTCGACGGCGACGCCTCAGATCACGATGGAGCAGCCGCCGCCAGTGCCAGCTCCATACCCCGGAGGCATCGACTACTCGGCGTTTGCTCAGCCGCCCGGCCCGCTGTACCCAACTGCGCCAGAAAACAACTACAGCTACTCGTACGGCGTCGAGCCTGAAGTGTACGCTCCGCGCGCAGGGTTTGCTCCGAAGTACGAGACTGCAGGTGAGTTGAGATCTGACTGTTTAGCTCCGTCATACTACTACCCGCTTGCAGAGAAGACTGCGGCCTTCAGCGACATGCCGTCGAGCACAGCCGTAACATCGATGCCGCAGAGCGTGCCTGCGTACAAGAGTCAAGAGAAATCGAAGTTTGGGTTCCGCTACGACTCGCTCGTTCACAGCATTGATGATCTCGAATTAGCAACAACAGATGAGGAATCAGAGTTTATGTTTGAAAGAGCTAAGAATCAATATACATTTGGAAATGAAGCAGAAGCTGAAATGTTACTTAAACAACTTCTTGAAAGCGGAGAAATTAGATACAAGCAATTCTCAATCTCTGGAAGCGGGATAATGATGAGTGGATTTGAACCTCTTTCTGGCTTTAACTAATAACTAATAAGGTTAATAAGTTTAATGTTAAAGGAACCATTATTCAATTTAATGAATCTTAATCTTCTTTTATTAGCCAGATCCATATTTTGTTTCATTGTATCCATTATCAATAGAATGTCATTAGATCATATTTTCTTCATATATAACTGCCTCTTTTTATTATCTTGCTTGGATTAAATCCATCAGTAGGTGTGCAAATCAAATCCAAACTTTGAGAAAATTTTGATGAATTAATTCATCCAATCGTTTGATTTTAATCCTGTTATTGACAGTCTTGCATTCTAATTAATAACTCAAGATTTATTTTTAACGCAAACAGATTTAATTATTCCCACTATAATAAAATCTTAAAAATAAAAATAATAAAGACGCCAGATATTTGAGTTTCAATAGAATAGGAGATCATTTTTGTGAGGAGATATATTAGTATATTAAGAGGTTTATTTGAATCCAGAATTAGTGAGAAAAAATCATTTCTATTTATGATACCAATAAAAATTGAGTTAAATATTATTTTTG
>NZ_JAJBJB010000315.1 GCF_021811845.1 Candidatus Cyrtobacter zanobii
AGCATAAGGAGTATGCAGCATCATTTTTCTAATAGTCTTCTTTATTTCATCAGTTGCTTGAGCAAGGTATCTATAGTTAATTTCAATCATAAACTGTTTCTTTTCTGTGTAACTGAGTCCATTGTAAATATCCTGAGTTGCTTCAGAATCTAATAGAATTTCAATTCCTTTTGCCCAGGAAGTATGAGAGAAAAGATTGGAAAGTACAAGTTTTAAATGCTCGATTCCCCAAAGCTCGTTCATGGACCACAAGTACTCAAACATGACTTCATCTTCGTTACTCAATGCTAATAAAAGGGGAAGAATCTCTCTTTCGTACTCTGTTTGGTCAGGCTTAATCTGCCGATTTATTGTTGAGAGCCTTCTGTTTATTTTCTTGTGTTCTACAAAGTACCTAACTGCCTTTATTAGCTTGTTGGT
>NZ_JAJBJB010000316.1 GCF_021811845.1 Candidatus Cyrtobacter zanobii
TTTAATAAGAATACCTTCAGACAAGTGAGAATGCTCCATTGAGTTCTTCTGACCAAACTATTTTGGAAATCAATGCCTCTTTCTCTGAAGAACTTTTCATTGACTTCTCCTGGATACAAGTATAGGCTAATGATTTCGTACATCATTGGATCGTCTTTTTCAAGTGGATGGATTGGTTCCTATTTATATAACAGAATAACAGCTTACATTAGTTTGTTCCATGTAAAATTGTGAGTGAGAATTGAGGAGATCAAATGCATTCTTAAATTCACGGTTCACATACCAAAGAATCCTGCCAAGATTGCATTTCCATGATACCTGAGGATCGTAAGAATATTTTCCTGAGATATGATCAAAGACATTTCTTTGATCTGGTCCAAGACTTTCAGCTAACTTTTGATGAACATCAGCGTTATTT
>NZ_JAJBJB010000317.1 GCF_021811845.1 Candidatus Cyrtobacter zanobii
TCTAAAAGCTTTACGCTTCATAAGCAATTTGTGAGAGCGTCCCATAGTGCACTTCAAAAATATCTCCTTCGCATCAATCTCCAGCTCCGAAGCTGGCGATTTGTACTCTTTGAACATCTTCAAGTATTTCGAGCGCTGCTCGCTGTCATCGATTTTGTTCAGCATGTCGTACACAAGACTGCAGTAAATGACTGCCTCAAGGCTCTTCGAGTTGAAGTACAACAAGTTCCACAGCACAAAGAACACGAAGTACACTTTGCTGACGATGATCAGCGGCACCAGTCCGACTAGACATCAAATGATCTACAACACAGCGTTAGAACTTAGGGTTATAGCTCAATACAACACACAAGCAAGCTCCAATGATATCACATTATACTTTATGTTGAAAGCTATTATTCTAATGCTACTAAACTG
>NZ_JAJBJB010000318.1 GCF_021811845.1 Candidatus Cyrtobacter zanobii
GTTTAAGCCTTGAACAAAGGGAAATTTCTGTCAACATGGAATTCAAGAATATGACAAAGTTAATCCATCTCTTGCAAATCCGTTGATATGAGACAAAAATACTTATTGAAGTAGTGGTGTGAAATCTGGTGTAACCTTAATGTCAAACTCTACATCATCAAAAGCATGTAAAAGAGGATTCATGTGTCCATCAGGGTCAACATCACAGTACGGAATTGGACAGTGACCAACAGGACATTATTGTCCCACTCCAGGTAGTCAAGGGATTCCATGTCCACCAAGAACGTATTGTCCTGGAAGAGGCAATTTAAGTCCGATTCCTTGCGAATTAGGAACCTTCAATTACCACTACGGACAATCAAACTGCACAACTTGACCAATCGGATTTATCTGTCCTTTGAAAGGTTTGTTTTCCCC